>CALMJT010000157.1 GCA_937864365.1 uncultured Alteromonadales bacterium
CCCGTATTTCCAGAGCGATTGCGCGTTTTTCCGGATGCTGTTAGCGTAAGTCCATAAAGTGCAATCGTTTTTCGTTTTGAATGCAGAATTAATGCGTACGTTAAACCAGAAAAACGAGCATAACTCGCCGTCCGCGCGTGTATTTCCAGGGAGGAGAGTTTGATGAAAATGGAAATTACCAATCGATTCAAAAACCTACCATCCTTTTGCAACAAATCACGCCACCAGAAAAACGCGCATGCGCATGAATAAACTGTTATGGACTACCTAGAATCGAAGATAGGATGAAATGGATAGAATCCCTGTAAACGACACAATCATTTATTCTTTGGCGCGCCTTGTTGATGATGCGCAAAAGGATAGACGAGACCCCAGTCATTCGGATATTGAGTTCCAACTCAATAGGGCTGGTTTGATTCATGCTGATCCAAACAAAGACGGCTCGCCTGTTGGCAAAGCCAAGAGGCTTCGTACAGTGCTAATTTGGGCCATAGAGAACGATATAGCTAAGGCAGAGAAATTGGCTGCTGGAATAATTTCTTGCGTTAAAGGCTGCGGAGGGTTTCGGAACTCTTCGCCTAACTTTGTTGGGGCTGACGCTATTACCGATTTGACTGGTGCGTTACGTCCAGAAGGGATTGTCTTGGGCGAAGATGGTTCAATATCACCTGTAGCACTCGATAGTCTCTCGGGGCGTAACCTCACTCAGGCGCTACGTGGTTATGTGAATCGAGCAAAGAAAGGTATCGAAGACGCGGCGCTAGTAGTAGGAACAAGCAAAGATCTAATGGAGGCTGTGGCTGCTCACGTGATACAAGAGTTGTGGGGTAGCTATCCTTCTACTGCCAACTTTCCAAGTCTTCTTGGACAGGCATTTGTTGCACTGGATATGGCTACGCCAGAACAAGTGCCAGTACAAGGCGAACATCAGCGTTGTAGATTAGAGCGTTCACTCTATGAAACAGCCTGCTCAATTAATAACCTCAGAAACAAACAGGGGACTGGACATGGCCGCCCGTGGGTGCCCGATTTGCGGACCGCTGAAGCAAAAGCTGCGGTTGAGTTTATCGGTGCAATCGCTGAGCTTATGTTGGACAACCTCGAAAGGAAAAAGCCATAACAAGGCTATGAAATTTACCTCAATACGCTGCGCTCCTTTCGGCAATTTATAACAGCGTTAGGCAATAATTCGGAAATTGTTTTGAATACGGAAGAAATAGAAATAGTTGAACGAGAGATTGATGAGGCTTTTGCGGAGAGTGAACTCATTAAACTAGGCTATAGTCAGGCAGTTTGGACGTTGCTGTCAGTTGTTGAGGATCACCATTTCAAGATCAGAGTGTACAATCCTTTAGAGGAAAATCAGCAAGATATCTATATTGACGGGTTACTCAATGCCCTTACTTACCCGTTGCAGGTTTGCCATAAGAAGTTTCCTGATCGTAAAGCAAAGATAAATAGAACATTAATCGATAGTGACTATGAAGCTGCTAATAAATGGATTGATAAGGCCGAAGATTACACTCATTTTTGTTCAATATTTCCCCTTTTCCATAACGGCGAAATAGAGCTAAAGATTTCTGGAAAAAATATTATCCCAACAGATTGGGATGAATATGACTTATCCTATGAAGTATACGATCGGTTTATTAAGAAACGGCACTCTGAAACGGAAGAGCCTTCCGACCCGAATAGCGTCGCTATGTCGGTTCGAAGCCAAACAAGTGTAAAAAAAGGCTCTTTCAAACTTAACTTTAGTCCACGGTTAGTAAAAGAACTAAAGGATCATCTTCATAAAACGCATCAATTAAGGTTTTCGTTACCTGATAGCTGGGAGTTTAAATATTTCTCTATCCAAGAGTTCAAGGAAGTATTTACGACCATTCAATCAATGTCTTACGGATGGTTTATAGCTAGGCAGTTCGCTTGTGCTGAAGGCATACCCGCTTTAGGGTTTAAAGATGCTTTATGGACACCTGCAAAAACAGAGTTAATTGCTAGATTGAGAAGATATACTGGGATAGCACAGGAAAAGATAGAGAAAATAGTTGAATATCTAACATTTGGCGAGGCCAGCGTAAGAAACCCTGATGCCGCTATTCAACCAATTATCGATTTAAGAAATGGGGAATTGGCAATATCAACATTCGTACTTCTCAATGTGAACTGTGAGAGAAATCTATGCGTTCTTCTTAATCAAATTAAGGAAGAGAGAAAGATTTACTCTGGATTAGTTAAAGACAAGGAGGATAAATTACGCGATGAGATAATTGATAAAATTAAAGTTGCAGGGTATGAAATAAGGCATGGAGAGCTGGATGATACGGATGTAGACCTTGCAATAATTGACCGAGAACTAAAGAAATGTATAGCTATCGAACTAAAGTGGTTTATTGAGCCTGCTGAAATAAGGGAAGTTATCCAGCGCTCAAAGGAAGTAAAGAAAGGCGTTGAGCAAGCAAAAAAAATAACTGGGCTGTGGCGTAAAAATGACAAACGCTTGATTAATGACATACTTGCAGTTGATGAAAGTTTCGACTTTTTGGCTGTTGTTGCCCCCGTTACTTCTATCGGAAATCCATCTTCTCAAGATATTAATATACCCGTTATCAAAACATGGCATTTAATTGACGAAATTCTCAATATTGGTGACCTAGGTAAAGTGATGGAATGGCTAAAAAACAGAGACTATCTACCTAAAAAGGATGTTGACTTCAAGATAGAACAAGTCGGTATCAAATCAGGTGATTGGTCGTCAATATGGTATGGCATTACCCATGCCTAACAAGCGCATGTTGTGGTTTTCCGCAGCGCTTCAAACCAGCCGCAAATGCGGGCGTTAAATGTCACAAGGAATCAGAGTGTTTGCCAAGAAATTCCCAGATGAAAA
>CALMJT010000158.1 GCA_937864365.1 uncultured Alteromonadales bacterium
ATTTCAATCACTTACCGTTCTTGAAATTGGCGACACATCCTTGTGTCGCTAGAAATTTTAGGTTAATCAGAGTTTCCTTTAGTTATGCTGAGCGGGCAGCTCGGTGTTCTGGAGCCAAACAAATCTGCTCATGGGCGTGATTTGAAGGCGGTTTTTGACCTTCAATAAAATAACGCAAAATACTTTGTACATCGGCTTCGTTAGTAGTAATGAGTTCGGTGTTTCGTAAAGCTAGCTTATTTCTTACACCGTCTCCCGCCGATCCAGCAATAGCATAATCAACCTGATGCAATGGGTGGCGATTGCCATCGTCGCTAACATGCCATTCGTGCAAAGTGCCTGATGAGTTTAAGGCAATACTCCACAAGAATTTCGATTGAGCGTTATCTCTAGAGATTGTGTAAATATCCCAGTGTTTGGCTCGGCCTGCATGAGAAGACAAGGTTAACTCGTCATCTGTGGCGACCGCAACAAGCAATTGAGAAGGATTTTTTGTACAAGCATGAAGTACGGACATGACTGCGACCTCCGATGTTTAACTCTTGCTAGCTTAATTTATAAGCATCTGGTCGAATTGATCTATCACAATTGACAATTAGAAAGACGAAGCCTAGAAAGATTAAGCCTAGAAAGATTAAGCCTAGAAAGATTAAGCCTAGAAAGATTAAGCCTAGAAAGATTAAGCCGCTCTGGTAAATTTGTACCTGTCTTTTGGTGCGTATTTACGCATTGTCATCGCAAGGTTTGTAACCTTAGCTTCGCTATTTCATGAAGTGTGTTGGTTCTAAATTTAAGTTTAGTTTTTATTTGCAGAACAATTAATGTCGAATTTTAAAGTAGGTGGCTGCGTTTTAAGCGGAAATATTCACTTACTAGACGAACATGTAACAACTCAGGCAATGTGTCTATAACAAACACTCCGGCTGACCGCAATTTCTTAATGACTAAGCTGCGTTCATGCAAATACTTATGCGTAGCCGCAAATGCAATCGAAGAATCAAAATTTACGACAGGTTCTTGGAGTTGATGCTCAAGAGAGGCTTCTTTGAGGCTTGCAACCAAGACGATATGTTTTTTCGACAGTAATCGAGTTGCCTTTATAAGATCGTCATGGTCCTCTTCACGAATGTTACTAACCAATACAACTAACGATCGACGTTTGTGGCGCACGGTAAAGTCTTCTGCTAGCTTCAAAAAATCGGTATTTTCGAGTGTACTTTGAATGTCGTACAGGTTATTGAGTAGAGTATTTACGCCGTTTACGCCTTTAACAGGGCTCAAATAGCGATTGTCTCCTGCAAAACTGAAAAATCCAGCAGAATCACCTTGGCGTATGGCAATATAAGCGGTAAGTAAAATAGCGTTCAGAGCATAGTCAAAATGACTTAATTCATCGTCTTTGTGACGTAAGCGCCTTCCGCAGTCGAGTAAAAAGAAAATCTCTTGGTTTTTTTCGTCCTGATATTCACGTGAAATAGGCCTTCTAGCTTTCGAAGTTGCTTTCCAATCAATTTGCCTGAGAGAATCGCCCTCAACAAATTCGCGCAATTGCTTAAACTCCATGCCTTCGCCGCGACGCTGAGACAAATGAATACCTAATTGTTGTATTTGTCGTTCTACACCCATATTTGACAGCTGGGCGATAGGAGAGAAATTCGGATAAATTTTTACATCAGTCTCGTTACCAAGTGACGTTTTGTAATCCCATAAACCATTGCGAGACTTTATTCGGAAAACAGGCGCTGCAATGGTGGTATTGCCACGGTCGACAGGTTTAATATGATAATTAATAAGATTGAACGTGCCTTGTTTTAACAAAAACTGTACCGGAAAACCTTCAAATTTTATTTTTGTGTTGGGCGCGAACGCGGCAGTAATATCAATATCACGAGCTAAGGTATTGGTAATTTTCAATGAACATTTTGTATTGTTACCAAGTGCTAAAGAGCTTGGAGTCTGTTGTTGAATGCCCAGTCTTCTGATTTTCCCTACTGAGAAATAATCAACGAAAGCAACAATCACAATAAATATACCCGCTACCACCCACACAGAGCTCAGTAGATCCGCAGCGGATACCGAGAAAATACGTAAAACGGCCGTAATGAGTGCCAGTAAACCCCAAACGAGTAGAATTTTTAAGAGTTTTTCGGTGGGTCTCATACTCGTGGAGCTTCTACCTGATTAAATACTTGCATCAAAACTTGGTCGTTCGTAAGCCCATCGATTTCCATTTCAGCAGCGATTTGAATACGATGCCGTACTACCGGAAACGCCATCTGTTTTACATCGTCGGGCGTTACAAAGCTGCCGCCATTAATTAACGCTCTAGCACGAGCGGTTCTCAATAATGCCAAACTTGCTCTAGGGCCAGCGCCGCGTTGAATTGCGGCACTCTCACGGGTGATACGAACCAATTTAACCGCATAATCAACAACTTGGTCATCGATGGTAATTTCACTGGCAAGTTGCTGAAGTTTTAACAAATCTTCTTTATTAATAACATCATTTGATTGTTTTTGTTGTTGATCAGTAACCGAACCAGTTGTTAACGTTTTTGCCAACATGAGTTCATGATCAAATGATGGGTAATCAATAAATATCTTCATTAAAAAACGATCCAGTTCCGCTTCTGGTAGCGGATAGGTACCTTCTTGATCGATCGGGTTTTGGGTGGCCAAAACCATAAATGGTTTTGACAAGGGTTTTGACTGGCCTTCAATAGTCACTTGACGTTCTTGCATTACTTCAAGTAATGCGGCTTGGGTTTTGGCCGGAGCGCGGTTAATTTCATCAGCCAATAAAAGATTGGTAAACACCGGGCCTGAACGCAATCGGAATTTATTACTCTCGGTATCAAACATTACATGGCCGGTAATATCAGACGGCATTAAATCTGGAGTGAACTGAATCCGTTTAAAATCGCCATCGAATGCGTTAGCCAATGCACTTACAAGCAGCGTTTTACCCAATCCAGGTACGCCTTCAATTAAAATATGACCATTAGAGAGTAGGGCAATCAATACCTCATCAACTACTGTTTCTTGTCCAAGTAATACTGAATTTAAGCGATTTTTAATTGTGTTGATTAAATTAAATGCTGTTTCTAGTTCCATGAATTTGCCTAAATTGATAATTCTAGTTTTACAATTTGTAATGTACGAATAATTTCGATGAAGTCAGCCTCAGAGCTAATTTCATTTTGATAAATGGCTTTATATACAAATTGAGGATCAATGTTGCAGGTTTTAGAGAGCCAATTTGTAATATCTTGTTTGGATTTTGATTTGTTCAAAGAGTGGCTTGGTCCAATTCTTTGAAAACTTGTATAGCGCAAGATTTCTTCTCTTAGTGATGCTACCAGTAATAGCGGTTGCTTCTTTTTCCAATGAAAATTACCAACAGCTTTTATATGCTCAATTAGGGATCTACGTTGATGGTTATTGACCGTTACTGGCGGTGTGAAGCGTTTACCTAGATGAATTAACCACAACAAAACAATAAATGTTATTGAAATAATCAGTTCGTAGCTAAATTTCCACATTAATGTACTTAACGAAGCAAAGTTCGAACCTAATAAAAAAGTTACCTTTGATGAGTTTAATGTCATTACCGCTAATAAATATGCATTGTCATCGGCGGAGAGATAATTGTTAGACCAAATTTCGGTAGATGAGACAACAGTAATCAAACCGTCGCCTACATACATTTGTATAAACCTTACTCCGTATTTATCGCCGGCCCAATAAAAAGGTTTGTAATCGTCGTAATTTCCTTCGTCAGCGTAAAAATATTCATGGTCTATAATTGCCAATGTCGGAAAATTAATACTCAATTCATCGGGAATACCTTCGAAGTAGAGTTTAGTTATGTATTCTTCTTTGGTACTGTTTTGGTCGCTAGTATCTACATCCCCGGCAATAACTACGACTTCATCGGATTCAATTTTTTCTAATTCCGACTCTAGAGTATTTTGTGTGTCAATATCATCAGGTTCAGTATTATCTGTAGAGTCATAATCGTAGGTTTCATAATAAACACTAAAACCCAAGTCGCTCAGTAGATCGTTGCCGAGAGATTGATCATCAGTGTCATTTAATGCGATGACTAAATGTCCACCACCGGACAGCCAATTTAGTAACTTTTCTTTTTGCTGTTCAGAAACGACATCCGCATACCGATTAATAATGATGGTGTCGGAATCTGCCAAGTTTTCGATTTGTTGCAAGCTGTTTGCTTGCTCTACTGTGGCATTGTTTTTTTCCAAAAATTGTTGTGCGGCCAAAAACCTATTAATTCTAGCTTTTTCGCTCCAACCTAATTCTTTTGTTTCCGTATATGATTCCATGAATACGAAAAAGAATGCTGTGACTAGGATTGCGATACAAACAATAATCGCTAGCAGAATTTTCACTTTAATTTTCATTTGGGAAAACTCCCTGCCACGATAAGCATAATTCTTCTATTGGCGAGCGATTGGGAAGTGTGTGTCCGTAGGCTACGGATTGCCAAAGTTGTGTGATTTTCTTTAAATAATCAGACTCTTTCTGATTACCTGAGCGCGTAACTGTTTGCAGGCATTCGCCTTCGGTTTGGCTTTCGTAAAAATGAAATCCTTTTTGGTGCATGAGTTTCGTTAAGCAGGCTCTGTAAAGCAGACTTACGGCTTGTCGAGGTTTATTCTGGTCATATAAAGCCAAAACTTCCTGTGGAATATCTTCGGGTAGATTTTCTTTAGTCACATCTAAACCGAATAGTATTTCAGGTTTAGGTTGCTGTGCGCGAAACTTTCTTTTCCACTGAATGTGACGCGTCAGAAAAGCGAAATTTTCTTTATAACGATTTAATAAATAAACAACGGCAGTGATTAAAGCGCCGATCAATAAATATTTCACCAGCACGGCGATAATATTTAGATCAGGTGCTTCACCTATATCCACTTTTGGGGAGCTTTCAAACAGTTTTTGAAAAAAATCTCGGATTTTTTGAAGTAATCCATCCGACCAGGAATCAGAGTTCTGTGAAGATTGCTTCCAACGCCATTTGGTGACTTCTTTTGTTTGGCGAAAATCAGGGGATTCATAGATCTCAATGATTGCTTGTTGATAAATTTGTCGCTTGGAGCTCAAATCTTCCACAACAACTTCGTCTTCAAGTTCTATTTCCGAAAATTCTTCTACCGATAAATGTATATCAAAACTATCCGGCTCTGCTAAGGTTGGTGTTGATGATGAAAATAAAGCACAGCCAAGTAATAAACTCGCTAACGTTAACGATAAGTTTCCTGTTGACCTGTATTTATCTTTTTTAGCCATTTTTTGGAACTGAATGTCTATATCCCAGGCTTCTAACTGAACGCGTCGATTGATATAAATCATAAATCCCGAGCAGACGAAGAATGGTGAGACAAGAGGTGCAAGAAAAAAATAACTCAGTATAAAAAAGTTAAAATGGCCGCCTGCAATATCGGAAGTGAGTATGCTGTACTTATCGTACAAGGATTCTGGTAGAAGTAATGATATGAGCGCGTCTAAACCGCCTGCCAATAAAATTTCGGATAAAAAGCAGATTAAACTCAACATAATCGCTTCTCCACTACCACGAACGTGCATTATTGACAAACGTTTGCTGCGGTCACTGCCGGTTAAGCCTTCTAAAACGGTAATGGGTAAATCAAAGCAACGAGTGGGACTTAGGCGTCGCCATGTAATCCATTTAATTGCATCAAAGCGATTTATTTTTACGAGATTTGATAATACTGTTTTTACAGAAAGATATTCACTAAAAAGTGCTCGACTGGCAAAGTAGAGCGGGGCGCGATCAAAAATAGGCTTCAGAAACCACATGCCTATAAACGATACCCAAAAGTATTCTGGAATTAACCAGTAGCACAGTATGCTTACAATCGATGCCGTTATATAAAACGGAATGGCATAAAGTAGAAATAGCGGTTTAAACCAATTAATCGCAAGTTTGCAACCTAGATCAATGGCTTCCCATGGGCTTCTTTTTTTGGTGTTAATACACAGTTTATCGAGTTGCATAACGTCGACCCGAGAAACAAAAATATAAAATTAATATAATTGTTCCAGCAGCACCAAAACCATACTTAACGATTAAGGGTAACGCAGAACTGGATGACCAAAAAGCTTCAATAAATGCGGCGATTAGCAGCATAATAGCGGAACCAAAAACTATTGTTCCTGCTTCTTTTGAGGCAATTCTTATTGCTTCTAGTCGAGTAAAAGGCCCAGGCGAAATTAAACTCATTCCAACTTTTAATCCTGCGGCTCCGCAAAATACAATAGCGGTTAATTCGAATGGGCCATGGCCAACAACAAAGCTGTAAAAAGTTTCTGAATAACCGACTAATGTTAAGTGGCCAGCAGCACCACCAATATGGATGCCATTGAATATTAAGATAAAAATGGTTCCTACACCCGCTAATAAACCCAGTGCGAAGGACCTAAAACCAATACTGATATTGTTGTAGATGTAATGACCGAACATGGTTATATCATCTGAGGCGTTTCGTTCGCGACCCAACACGTCATTGCTTGGATCGTACATGCTTTCAAAGTTACGAACGTCAAAAGGGTCCATTATGCTGTAAATGAGTTCTTCATTTAGATAGCAACCAACACCAAATAAAAACAAAGGTACAATAAAAAATAATGTCGCTATTAGGACATATCTTGAGTTATTGCGGATAGCGCTTGGAAAGTTGTGAGCGAGAAAGTTAAGCCACTGGTGTTGTGAATAAACTCGTTCTTGATACAGTAAATGATGAGAAGAAAGAACTAAATCATTTAAACGATCTACAAGTGCAGATGTGTAGCCCCGAGATTTAGCTGTCGCCAAGTGCTGGCATAGAGATCGATAATGCGAAGGAAACTCTGCATTGAGTGCTGCAATTCGAGTTTCTAAATCTTTATCAACGGCTTTATTTTTTGACTTAAAAGATTTAAACCAACTTTTAATAGAGAGCGTTTTGGTTGCTTCTATCAGTGATTCAATGTCGTCCCAAAGTTCTGTATTTTGTTGTTCAAAAATTTGCTGTTTCAATCCTTGCCACCTAAATACCAGCGTCAAATACTTTGTATGTGTTCAACCGCTTTTTTGTCTTTTAAACCATGAATGGGCGCAAGAATGTTCGCAAGTTCAATTTTGCGGCCTTGAGACAACTCTGAATCACGTTCCGTGAAATCGATGATAGCAATTTGATCTTCCAAATCCAATGCGCTAGCCGGAGCCGTGGGTGCAACTTTGGGCAGTGTGAGTTTTTTCTTCGTGTCACGATTTTTGTAAACCACAACCGTGCCTGCGGAGAGGTCGCCAAGACGCTTGAAGGAATCGTTTGATAACGAAAATATTAATCCGCCGATATAAAAAAACGGCAAAAAATCGGCGGTTCTTAATAAATTCCTGATAATTGAAGGCCCCCAGCTAACCGCGGTAAGGTCATCGTTTACTACAACAATACCCGTGATTTTTTTGCCGGGAGTTTGCCCGTGATAGAGAACTTCGAATAGGACTGGATAAAACCATTCGACAACAAAAAGGGTAATGAAAACTACCCCTATAGACCAGTCGAAAACGTCAAAAGCTAGGGCGACTGCGTAGCAAATTGCAAATCGAAACGAAATGTCGATGCCAAACGCCGCAGCTCGAACCATAGGCCCTGCAGGCTTAGCAATTAAGTCAATTCCTTCAGGTGTTTCAACGCGGTATTGGACATCGATTAAATTCATAGAGCAAGTTTAGTGATTAATTAGCAGGTGCTGAACTTACACCAAACATATTGCGGTAAACAATACCTATTGCAATCAGAGACATAGGCATAGTCCAAAAAAGACCAATTAACAGTGGAAGAGCCGCAATAAAGTTGATGATGGATAAAATAATTATTAATCCAAACATCTGGAACCATTTACGTGTTACAGCTTTTCTGGATGTTTCCATTGCCGTCCAGAAAGACATGTTTTTGTCTAGAATGAGAGGAGTAGACATGCTGTAAGCAATTGCTAGGTAGACTCCTGGAATGAAGAACAAAAAATACCCGATTTGAATAAATAGATTGGATACGATAACCAGCAAAATTAGAGGTATTATTTTGGAGAAGTGCGCGAGAATTTCACCAACTTGCAAAGGGGCATTAACTGCACGTTTTACACCCATCATCAGCAGACCACCGAACATGGGAATGTACAAAATAGTCAGGATTACACCTAAAATAAAAGAGGCAATAAGACTCGAGAAAAAAGACCCTGAGTTTTCGCCTTTTGAGATTAGTTCGAAAAATGAATAACCTATTGTTAACATTATTGCCGTCGTAATAATACTGAAAATACATGCCGCGGCATTAATGGGTATTTTGGCACCTTTGGTTCTGGCCCAAGCTTCGCTTAATACTTCGCCAATTTCTAAGCTGTAGTTGCCTGAAATACCATTTTCAAGGGAGCCATTATTAGAGGAAAACTCTGCATTAGAGAGTTCAGATTTTGGGGCTTGATAAACGTCAGTCATAATAACCTCCGTGTTGAGTTAATACTAAAGTTGATGAATAAATTTATTCTCAACCATAATACGCTGAAAATGTTTTAAGTCATTCCTGCTTTTCAAAATTTTTCAATCGGGGCGTAAGGCTTCTAGTAAGGCTTCTAGTAAGGCTTATAATTGTTTGAATAAAGCTACCATGTTTATTCTTTTGCTACGATTGATGTAAATTTGTACTCAAAAATTATTTTCTTATGCAGTTTTAGTGTTTGATCAAAAACATAATCTCACCAATGCTTGTCTTTTATTTAGGAAACTCTGATTAACCTAGAGTCCCTCGCAACACAAGGGCACAAGGATATGTCGCCAATTTCAAGAACTGTAGGTGATTGAAATTGTGAAGAAATTGGAAATCGCATTGTCAATTTCTGCCCTCTGATTAAATCATGAATGAGTTAATCAGAGTTCTCTTTAGTAAATCGGATTTGATAAAAAACTCTTACATTGAGGCTTGCAACGTTTAGCTGTGCAGATGAGGGACTTTATCTGCTCAACTAGTTGCTTCTAATAAATACTGTGTGATTTTGATTGTTGGCAGAATGAGCAGACCCACCTCCAAATCTTTTAAAATTTTAGACGCTTATTGCTCTTTGCGTGAATGATAAATGCACTTGCCTCAGAACACTGTGAGTTAAAAGGAGTTTTTTATTATTGCGTCTGTATGTATTTTGGGTTGTTTGGAGCTTTCTAAATTAATAGCTTTGGAAGAGGGATGTTTTAAAGCGTCTGAGAAAGGGAAAGGTTTGTGAGAGAAATTCTGTGAGGTAAAAAGTGAGCCATTCACATATTAAAAATTACGAATGGCTAGACGAAAACGGTGTGCTGTTTTTTTAGGCGGTTTCGAGTTGTTTTGCTGTTTTATTTTTACTCTCCGTTTTTACACAAATCTGGGAGTTTGTGGGCTCCAAAGAGTCTTCGGCAAGTATCTTTACAGATTGATTGGACAACAAATTAAGCTCTAGAGCAAGGTGACTGGATTTGCCAGAAGTCTTAGACTCTTTCTCCAGATTTTTCCAATCAATTAAAGCAAAGCTGCCGTCAAAGTTCTCTGCCAATGCTGTACAAGATTCAACCCAATCACCGGTATTGTAATAGCTCACATTGTGAAGCTGCTTCATTGCTGCGTGGTGAATGTGTCCGCAGATAATGCCATCAAAGCCTTGTTTGGCTGCATACAGCGCTGCGACATCTTCGTAGTCAGAGATATGCATTTGCGCACGTTTAATATGAGTTTTCAGAAACCCGGCAAATGACCAATAGCCGTATCCGTACTTGGCACGAACATAGTTGAACTGGCGGTTTAAAAACATCAATAGGTCGTAACCCCAATCGCCAATCCATTTTAATATCTTGTGGGCGCGCGTTACGCCATCAAACTGATCACCATGCATTACTAATAATTTTTGCTTGTCGGCGGTGATGTGGGTGATTTTGTTGATGAGTTGAATGGTATCAAAACGGTTGTTTGCAAATTTTCTTAAAAACTCGTCGTGGTTACCGGCAATGTAATAAATTTTAACGCCGTGTTTGGACATTTTTAAAATGCGTCGAATGACGCGAGTGAAGCTTTTCTTCCAAAACACCTTTTTCGCCATTCTCCAGCCGTCGATAAAATCACCCACAATGTATAAAGACTCACAACGGTGTGATTTGAGAAATTGGTTTAATTGCTCGGCTTTACAATCTTTGGTGCCTAAATGAACGTCTGAAATAAAAATTGAACGATAATTGGCGGCGGGCTTGGAAGAGTTGTCTTTCATCAGGTCAAAATATATCCCGCAGTCTGGGAAGCAAAAGTAGGGTGGTGTTTTTGAGCTGGATGAATATTGAACGCGGTGTATTGCAGGAAAGTTGCAGTATTTTTACCAAATAGTTAATTCTGGCGACATGGATGCCTTGGTCGTGAATATTTCGACTTTGGGTTTCTACATTGGCGCCCGTTTGGCAAAATAGGTGTTTATTCCACAGGATATAAGCGAGACATTTTTGAACGTATCTGAAAAGACCGAATCTTTGCAGCAGCAAATCGACGACCTACAAGCTCGTGTTGCTTTTCAAGAAGATAACTTAACCGCACTGGATGAAGTGATAGCCAAGCAAGATCGAATGATTATCGAACTGAACAAAAAGTTAGATATGCTGGTTGGAAGAGTTAAAGATTTACGTGATCAGCTGCAACAGGGCGGTGATCCTTTAGAAGAGCGACCACCGCACTATTAAATTCTAATAAAAACAATATTTTATGTGTTTGTTTTAAAGTAGATTGTTTTTATATTTTCTCATTTGCAAGCCTATCAACATCTTCAAGTCGCTGTTCCAGTAAGGCTTTTTTATAGTCGGAATCGGCGATTTTTAGAGCATTGTTAAGCTGGATTCGAGCTTTGTCGTAAATACCATTAAGAATAAAATATTCCGCGCGAGCTTCGTGTAAACCCAAAATATTACCCGCCAAACCTCGAACTTCGGCCAGTAAATACCAAACGTAGTCGTCTTTTGGGCGACGCTCACTGTGGTTTGTTAATATCAGTTCGGCCTGTGAATAGCGTCCGGCGTCCATCAATACTTCTGATAAGGCAACATTGAGTGGGTGGCTTTGTGGCCGCGATTGCAAGGCGTCATAGAGTCGGGTAATTGCCTGTTCTGCGTTACCTTGTTTCGATTCAAGTTTTGCCAGTGCGGTAATATAGGCGACTTCGTTGGGATCTTTTTCGATCAGGTAACGCAACTGTTCTGCGGCCTCATCAAACTGGCCTGCGTCTGTTAATGCTAAACCTAAACCGTAGCGGCTGGCATCCATTGACGCCGTTTCACCGTCCAGTTCGTGACGAAATATCTTCGCAGCCACGTTGGGATTTTCTGAGTGAATCAGTCTTGCTCTGGCCTGCATTAAATAAAATCGCTGATTAACTTCGTACTGTTTAGGTTCAAATTTCTGGGCGCGGTTACGAGCATCGGCCACGCGGCTTTCGGTTACCGGGTGCGTTAATAAAAACTCTGGCGGTCTAGATGTGTATCGCAACTCTCGTAGCATACGCTCAAACATCTCAGCGCCGGCTTCTGGGTTTCGTCCAGAGGCAATCATGGTTTGAAAACCAAGTCGGTCGGCTTCTTGCTCGTTTTGTCGGCTAAATCTGAGCTGTGAATCTAAAGCTGCTGCCTGGGTTGCAGAAAGCGCCGCTAAACCAGCATCGGTGCTGCCGGTCGCCGCCGCTAAAATTAAGCTCGCTAAAAGCCCAGCCATGGTGGGAATGGTTGAATTTGCTTGCTGCTCTAGCGATCGCGCAAAGTGACGTTGGCTTAAATGCGCAAGTTCGTGGGTGAGTACCGAAGCCATTTGGTTTTCGGTTCCTGCATACAGGAAGAGTCCCGTGTTCACACCAACAACGCCGCCGGGAACCGCGAATGCGTTAATGGTTGGGCTAGGAATAATCACCAAGTCTAAGTTGTAATCTCTTAACTGACTGTAGGGTGCAAGATCTTGTAAGAGCTGCTCAATGTATTCGTACATGAGCGGATCGCTAGAGGTGCGAACCTGTGCTCTAAACGCTCTTAGCCAAGCTTGACCCAGTATCTTTTCACGTTGCGGCGAAATACGTGAAGAGCTGCCATCGCCCAAATCGGGTAGCCGGATTTCCGCCCTAACTGTTGGCGAAGAGGTGCCACCAACTAACAATATCAATGTAGCCGCTGACGCACAGAGACTTTGAGTTAATCGTTTAGGAATGAATGATTTTGAATCTATTTTTTTTGCTAAGAGCACAATAGGTATATCTCTTTGTAAAAACCAATATCAGTGTACAGCCGTTCTCTGATTTCAGTCGGAAAAGCGTGTCTTTTAAGATGCTTAAGATGACGTAATGTTCAACTTATCATAATTGCTACGACTTAGTAGATATCTTCGAAAGATTTGTTCGCTTGAGCAAAAATCAAGCAAAGAAACAGTTTTGAATCTGTCTAAAAATAGAGCTTTAAGGATTGTTTCAGCTGTGAATTTTTTTAGCAAAGACGTTCTCGTGTGTTTATTATGCAGATAACTGATTGAATAAATTACTTTAGGTTTGTTGGTTAAGGTGCTGATAAATAATTAAAAAAAATATTCATGAAGAGGTTTGTTAATTTCTCTGTGTGCTGAGCTGAGTATTTATTATTGGAACCTCTGATTAACTCATCCATGATTTAATCAGAGTACAGAAATTGAAAATGCGATTTCCAATTTCTTCACAATTTCAATCACTTACCGTTCTTGAAATTGGCGACACATCCTTGTGTCGCGAGAAACTCTAGGTTAATCAGAGTTTCCTATTGTATCTTTTAATGGCGCATAGAAATTTCTGCGCCAATTTGTTATTGTAAAAACTTCTCATTTAGAACCTTTTTGAACGAGCTGTTAGTGGTGAAATTTTTCTTGGCACAACTCCTTGCGTTAATGGTTGCATTGCAATCCTTCGCAGCGATTGCTGATATTCACCAATATCATCAAAATGGTCTCGATCACCTAGAGTTCAAGCACGATCATAAATTGCTCGCTGAAAATACCACCGTGAAAAATTTAGAAGACGCAGTGGGTGACTCTTCAGTGATTAACCTTGATAAAGCCGCTTTAAAAGATTCCAAACTACCGAGTAAAGATTGCCACCATTGCTGTCATTGCCATACACACGGTCACCACGCAATTCTGAATACATCCACTGATTCTGCTCCACAAGAGCGTATTGCGGCACTTTCAAAGTATCATTTTCCAACCACTTCTTTTGATCCTTTCCCTTTATTCAGACCTCCAAGCGCGTAATCCCTGCGCACACAACTGTTCTACTTTTAAAATTTAAATAGCACGTAATCGCGACGGCTCTATCTCGTTCTCGTTGATGGTTGGCTTTCACAGATAGCATGTGCTTGATGTAGGGATTCTTTATGACAAGGTTTTTAACGTTGGGATCTTCCCAAAGAATACTGAACTATGTGTTAGCTGTTGTGCTGAGCTGTGTTTGTGCAAACTTCGCTTATGCCAGTGAACAAAGCCAGCGACAGTGGTTATTTTGGCTGTTGGATTCGGTTAAAAAGCATCCGAGTTCGGATGTGTTAAAAAATCAGTTTCTCTCCCAAATGTCCGATTCAAAGGGTTTAGAAAGGCCACTTTACGATTATGAGCTGGAAGCCGAATTAGAAAAAAACGGAGACGACAATAATGTGTTTGTGGGGATCTCTAAAACACTGGATTGGTCGGGGGTTCATTCCGAGCAACTTGAACAAGCTAAGTTGCTGCAAATTGCCGCCAAGCAAGAGCTTATGGCTGCACAACTCAACCAGCTGCGAGAGGCTTTAGAGGTTTATGTTACCTGGTACAGTGATCGTAGGTTAAACAGCCAAGCCTTACTGGAAAAGCAGCAGCTTGATGCCTTAAGTGCTTTAGTAGCTGAGCGGGCTCGTAATCGTGATCTTGGTTTGGTTGACAAAAACATGGCTGATTTGGTGCTGGCCCGCAAACAAGCTTCGATTGCGACACAGCAAAGTGCCACTCTAGAAACCGAGTATGTTTTTAATCAATGGTTTTCTTCTACCGAAATCAACACTCAGGTTTTTGATCAGGCACTTGCTGAGATCTTCGTGAATTATGTGTTCAGTGAAGATACTGATGGTTTGAGCCATCCCGGTGTTCTTTTGGCAAAAGCTCAGTGGCAACTAAAACTACAGCAATCTTCCGTTGTAGAAAAATCCATTAAAACCCAACCGACGCTTGGGGTTGGCGTGGGCGAAGACGAAGGCGAATCCGTGGTGGCACTGCGTTTTGGTGTGCCATTGGGGCAATCTCAGCGTTTGAAGTATCAACCCATCGCCGCAAAACAACAGGCGCACGCGTTAGAAGCCCACTATCGACAAGCTGCAATGTCTTTTAAACACCGTGTAGCTATCGCTCAACAGCAATGGCGGTTGTTAAAAACCGATTATCTGCGTTGGAAAAATACCACCAATACGCTGCTTAATGACTCGACATTACTCCTAGAAAAACAATGGCGTTTAGGCGACATAGGCACGGCAGAATACTTGCGCTTAAACGAAGAGCGTAATCAAACCGCGGTTGCGGGTATCGAGCTAGAAAGAGCGTTTTTCTTAAAAACCATCGAATTAATGTATCTCTCAAATTTTTCTGCGCTTTATAACACCAGCGATTTTAATTTATTTAATTAACAGAAAAATTCCCCGAATTTATAGGCTTTTGTATGAAACCCACAATTCTTACTCAGATTATTTTTATGGGTGTTTTAAGTGTTTATGGTGCACATTTAAATGCGACCGGCATAGACTCTAATCACGAAGAACACGAAGAACACGAAGAACACGAAGAACACGAAGAACACGAAGAAC
>CALMJT010000159.1 GCA_937864365.1 uncultured Alteromonadales bacterium
ATCGCATTTTTCAATTTTTAACTTCTGATTAACTTGAGAATTCCGATTAACTTAAGAATAAGTTGATCAGTGGTTCCTACGGTTATTTGCACAATTAAATTACCGTTATTCTTCCTTTTTTATTCATAAACCCAGTGTTGATGGCAATATTTTTTGAGTGATTTTGCTATTCGATGATTGGTATTACTAAGTCACCTAATTTAAACTTTCCACTCTTAATTATTTTTGCACAGATGCCACCATGACCAATCATTGCGGCGGTGGCTCCGGTTCCTAGAGCTTTTTCCATTCTTGAACATGGATGACAATGTGCCGTTCCTTCAAATATTGCGTCGCCGATTTGAAATTTCTGATGACGCAGTGCCAACAAATTAATGCCGGAAGTCACTAAATTTCGTCTCAGTAGGCCGGGTTGTATTTCGTCTTTATTCAAGATTTTGCACAGTAAGCTGATGTGCTCGTTACTGATTAATGTAATTTGTCTCGCGCTTTCGGGGGTGCCATTGCAACGGCGATCGCCTTTTAATCCTAAGGTTTCTAACGCTTCACCTTCTTGAAGCTCAATCATGGGTTCACGTCGTTCTGGACGCGCACCAATCCAAATTAATTTTCCCGGCTGCATAGACGGAAGGTAGCGGCTGAATAATTTTTGTTGTGTTGTCATGATGGGCCTTAAGACGATATTTTTATCAGGTTAGAGGATAAATCGCGAAAGTGAAAATATAACGAGACAAAATTCTTTCGCCAATCTGTCAGTATTCTAATTCGTTATGGTCGGTGAATATTGTGTTGAAGGAATATTGTGTTGAAGAAAGATTGTGTTGAAGGAATATTGTGTTGAAGGAATATTGTGTTGAAGGAAGATTGTGTAGAAGGGTAGATTGTATTCAGATGAATAATAGAATCTTTTTTTCGGGCGATTGAAATGTGAGGAGAAGTTTTAGAGCTGGGCGAAAGCTGAAGCTTTCGCCGGAAGGTGAGATGCCAGCAGAATAAGTGGTTAGGTGCCGTAGATTTATTTGATAGAAATATTACCGCTAACAGTAGAGATACTAATTTCACCTGTGGGTGAACCGCTGTTAAAAGTAAGAGAGCTTCCTAGCCAGCGCTTTTGATCCGCTTTGTCTTCGGTGAAAAAGTTTTTGATATTGCCGTTCATGGTTTCTATTTCGAAGGAAGCATTAACGGAATCTAAAAATGACACATCGATATCGCCACTAACAGCAGACCATTCTAGGCTTAAACGGTCGTTGCCGGTGTAGGTTTTTGTTTCAATGTCGCCAGACACGGAGCTGAATTCGGCTTCAGAAAGTTTGCCTTGATTGTTAACATCAATATCGCCTTGAATCGATTCGATTTCCATGCGGGTTGCCAGGCCGTCGTAGGAAATATCGCCACTCACAGATTCAATAAAGACCAGACCTTCGTGATCTATTACGCCAATATCACCGCTGACCGTATCAATGTCTAGGCGGGCGCGATTACCAGAGATTCGAACGTCGCCACTGACGGTTTCTAATTTAATATCGCCTTGGATTTTATTAATAATAAAGTCCGTTGCGGTGCCTTCAGCTGAAATCTGGGCTTGTTCCGGCAGGAATACAGTTAAAATACTACCGGATGAGCGGCCTGAGTGTTGCTGTGATTCAACCAGAATACGAACGTTATTTTCGGAGGCTTCAAAAATAAATTCTTTGGCGTGCTCATCTAAAACACCGCTAACTTTAACTTCCGGTCTGTCCCAGCTTTCGATATTAATTTTGCCCTTAGCATTTTGAATTTCTACGCGTGGGGACGTGCCTGTGGATTTTTTCTCTTCGATGCTTTGTCCGGCGGCAAGTGCTAAACAAGGCATTGTAAAAAGTAGGGTAGAAATAAGTTTCAACATGAATAATATCCTTACAATGCGATTGTATTGGCGCGATTAACTAAATTGATCTGCTGTTTTGATAGATCTAACAATTTTTTATTCAACGATGGATCATCGGGAGCTTCTTTTAACGCGTTACGAATTTGAGCCAAGGCCATTTCGATAATGGCGAGGTTTTCACGAATAACGACCTGTTCTTGAGTATTTTCAGAGCACGATTCTATTTCGGTATAGCTAACAGGGCTTATAAATGAATTATTAACCGTCGCGGGAGCCGATTTAATTTCAGCAAGCTCGGTAGAGAGTGATTCATTGATTTGTGAAACTTGCAGTGAATAAATAAGGCTTATTGCACAAACCAAAAATGAAGCTGCAACAGCAAGCTGTGGTTTTGCCCACCATGCTACTTGCTGTTTTATGGGTAGTTTTGCGTGTATCTCTGGCCATAAATCGGTAGAAGGTTCGAGTCTTCTACTTTTTAATTGCGCAAGTTTTGCGTCTAATAAATCGTCAGAGATGTGGCTGTCTTTGTTGGTCATTTTAAACTCGGTCTAATGATGACTAAATTTCTGTATCTATATTGGTTACTAAACGGCATCGCCGAACCAAGATTTAAGAGCACTTCTTGCTCTGTGCAGTTGGGCTTTGCTGGTGCCAACGGCGATATTTAACATTTCCGAAATTTCTTCATGGGTGTAGCCTTCTATGCTGTAAAGCACTAATACAGCGCGTGCTCCTTCCGGCAATTTTTGAATTGCTTTTTCCAAGTCACCGTCGATATCTAACGGTGCGGTCGCTTGATTGTCATCCGTGTTGGGGTCAATCTCTTCCTCCAACTTAGCTTTACTTCTGCGCAGTGCAGAAATCACGACATTGGCAGTAACACGATATAGCCAGGTTCCAAATTGACTCTCGCCTTTAAAGCTTTCGATTTTGTTCCAGGCGCGCACAAAAGCGTCTTGACTTAGATCTTCCGCCCAGTGGCGGTCACCGCATAATCGATAGGCGAGCGAATACACTCGTGAATTGTGTATCCGATACAGTTGTTCAAATGCCTTGGTGTTGCCCTTCTGTGCAGCCTTCACCAGTTTTGTTTCTGTCGTTTCCAATGGCTGTACTTATATCCGTTTTAGTTTGAAGTTAAGACGTGAGGTAGACGCTAAAAGGTTTACAAAATATTTTTGAAGGTAGATGTTTTGAAACGAGAAGGGAGTTATAGCAGTAAAACAGAAAGGATAAAAAAGAAAAACCAGCACAAGGCTGGTTTTTCTGAAGCTTAATTGAACAATTAAGCTGGGTAGTCGCGTGAGGTGTAACCAGTGTACAACTGACGTGGACGACCGATTTTGTACGCACCGCTGATCATTTCATCCCAGTGTGCAATCCAACCTACAGTTCGGCCTGTTGCGAAAATAACAGTGAACATTTCGGTAGGAATACCAATCGCTTTCATGATGATGCCTGAGTAGAAGTCTACGTTCGGGTAGAGTTTCTTCTCAATGAAGTACGGATCTTCCAGAGCGATTTCTTCTAGACGTTTTGCAACTGCTAGCAATGGATCATTATCTAGACCAAGTTCGGCTAGTACTTCGTCACAAGTGGTTTTCATAACTTTCGCACGTGGGTCGAAGTTTTTGTATACACGGTGACCGAAGCCCATCAAGCGGAATGGATCATCTTTGTCTTTTGCTTTTGCAACGAACTTATCGATGTTTTCAACGCTGCCGATTTCGTTAAGCATGTTTAGAACAGCTTCGTTTGCGCCGCCGTGAGCAGGACCCCAAAGTGCGGTAATACCAGAGGCGATACACGCAAATGGGTTAGCACCAGAAGAGCCAGCAAGACGAACAGTTGATGTTGAAGCATTTTGTTCGTGGTCTGCGTGCAATAGGAAGATTTTATCCATTGCGCGAGCAAGAGTAGGGCTAACTTCTGCTTCTTCGCACGGAGTACCAAACATCATGTGCAGGAAGTTTTCTGCGTAGCTTAATTTGTTGTTTGGATACATGAATGGCTGACCTTGAGAATGCTTGTAGCACATTGCAGCAAGAGTCGGCATTTTAGCGATTAGGCGGTGAGCAGCGATAGCGCGGTGTTCTGGGTTAGAAATATCGGTTACATCATGGTAGAAAGAAGCCATTGCACCAACAGCGCCACACATCATCGACATTGGATGAGCGTTGTGGTGGAAGCCGCGGAAGAAGCGGGCCATGGATTCATTAACCATTGTGTGGTTAGTGATGATGTCTACGAATTCTTGCTTTTGTTCTGCTGAAGGAAGTTCTCCGTTTAGGAGTAGGTAGCAAGTTTCAAGGTAGTCCGATTTTTCGGCAAGTTGTTCAATGGGGTAACCACGGTGAAGTAGAACACCTGCGTCGCCATCGATGTAAGTGATTTTAGATTCACAGGATGCGGTGGAAACGAAACCAGGGTCATAGGTGAAATAACCCTTGCTGGTTAAGCCACGTACATCGATAACATCAGGGCCGGTTGAGCCAGTAAGGACTGGCAGCTCTATTTGTTCGTCCAAACCCTCGACCGTAAGGTAAGCTTTCTTATCAGTCATAACGGACTCCTATAATAATTGCAAATTGTCTAAGCCATTGGAAATTGGTACAGGCTGTTGAATCGAAATCGTACTGCCTCGTAATTTGAATTTGTTGTTTTTATGAAACAACAAACCTGATTTTTTGGACGGATGGCATCCTTTTTGATTGTAGTGTCGCTCGCGTCTGTTCGACCCGGCGGCAAAACTATACGGCGGTAAGGATGAAAGTCAACGGATAGATCTACTCAAGAGTTCAATTAGATTGGTCTATTCAGATAGATGCTTCTTGCTGACAACAACGACTAATTTTCGAATTTCCTTCCTTTGAGCTAATTTCACTGTAGTTTGAATTTAGCTAAATCTCTACGTCTGGCTCGGTTTCTAGGCGGCTTCTCAATAAATTATGTCTATTAAAACTAAATATTGCAGACATTGAAATTAAGCTTTGGTCTATAAAATTTGAGCTTATTTCGAATTTTATTAATGCGACTAAAGTCGGTATCAAAAATACCATACAACCTTTTCACGACAGAAAACAACAGCTGTCAGTAGCCATAGACGGCTATAACGGTAATGAAATTAATGAATAATCACTACTACCTGTAAGAACTAATTGGATAGTAACAATGCATTTTACACGTCAAGTGTAAGCATGTTGTGAATTTTTTGTTGAATTTTGTTCTTCGATTTGACGAATTGCGGGTGAAAATATGCCGATTTCGGTTAAAAGTGGAAATTTTTTAATTAATTTTTTTTGACTTTTTGGTTTCTGAAAAAGTGAAAAAGGCGTCAACCCTGCGGCTCTAAAGGGTTTTTCCCATTTTTGTTGCCTCGGTTATATACATCATCCGTAAGTTGGACTAATTGTAATTTCGAAGTCATATATCTATAATTTCGCGCGTTCTTACAGGGGGAATTACGTGCGAAATTCGCTAGATTCCACAGCTTGTGAGCGAGGCATTTCCCGCCGACTATACAAAAATAGCCTTTCTTGAACTGGCTCCCTTTTGGTAGCGAAATAAGGTAGCACTAACCGTGAACAAAAAAAGACCTGTAAATCTAGATATCTCAACTATCAACCTTCCTATCACCGCTTACGTTTCTATCCTTCATCGTGTCTCTGGCGTCATTCTTTTTGGCGTTGTTGCATTATTGCTTTGGGCATTAGGCACAAGCTTGAGTTCCGAAGAAGGTTTTGACAGTGTGAAAGAAGTCTTCGCCAGTCCTTTAGTTAAGTTAATTATTTGGGCTAGCTTGGCAGCACTTGCGTATCACCTAGTTGCTGGTGTACGTCACTTAATCATGGATGCCGGTATCGGTGAGTCCCTTGAAGGTGGTCGTGCTGGTGCAAAAATCGTTGCTGTAGTGGCAGTTATATTGATTCTGTTAGCGGGAGTTTGGGTATGGTAACAGCAGTTACGAGTTTTGGACGTAGTGGACTTTACGATTGGTTAATCCAACGTATCAGTGCTGTTGTCCTAGCGTTATACACATTATTCATAGTCGCGTATTTAATCGCGAATCCAGGTTTAACTTACGAACAATGGGCCGGTCTTTACGATCAGCTTTGGATGCGTATATTTAGCCTTGTTACTCTCCTTTCTATTATTGCTCACGCTTGGATTGGATTGTGGTCGGTTCTTACAGACTATTTAACGTATCGTGCGATCGGCTCTAAAGCGGTTGTAGCTCGAATTGTGGCACAGGTGTTTTTGGGTGCTGTGGCTATTGTATACACCGTTTGGGGTGTTGAGATATTGTGGGGTCTATAAGTCATGGCTAACATGAGAACTATTTCTTTTGATGGCATCGTTATCGGCGGTGGTGGTGCGGGCATGCGCGCTGCGTTGCAGATGGCGCAATCTGGTTACAAAACTGCTGTAATCACTAAAGTATTTCCAACTCGTTCGCACACAGTATCGGCACAAGGTGGTATCACCTGTGCGATCGCTTCTTCAGATCCTAACGATGATTGGCGCTGGCACATGTACGATACCGTTAAAGGTTCCGATTATATCGGTGACCAAGACGCTATCGAATACATGTGTTCAGTAGGTCCAGAAGCTGTTTTCGAACTTGAGCACATGGGTCTTCCATTCTCTCGTACCGAAGAGGGTCGTATTTACCAACGTCCTTTTGGTGGTCAGTCTAAAGACTTCGGTAAAGGTGGTCAGGCAGCTCGTACTTGTGCAGCGGCAGACCGTACTGGTCATGCGCTTTTGCATACCCTTTATCAAAACAACGTTAAAAATAACACCGTATTCCTTAACGAATGGTTTGCCGTTGATTTGGTTAAAAACCAAGACAATGTTGTGACTGGTGTTATCGCAATTAATATCGAAACCGGCGAAACCGTTTACGTTAAATCTAAAGCTACTGTATTTGCTACAGGCGGTGCTGGTCGTATCTTCGCTTCTACTACAAACGCACACATTAACACTGGTGACGGTGTTGGTATGGCTCTACGTGCGGGTGTTCCTGTTCAAGATATCGAAATGTGGCAGTTCCACCCAACCGGTATTCACGGTGCGGGTGTACTTGTTACTGAAGGTTGTCGCGGTGAAGGCGGTTACTTGATTAACAAAGATGGTGAGCGCTTCATGGAGCGTTATGCTCCTAACGCAAAAGACCTTGCCGGTCGTGACGTTGTTGCTCGCTCTATGGTTCTAGAAATTCTAGAAGGCCGTGGCTGTGGCCCTGATGGCGATCACGTATTCTTGAAGCTTGATCACCTAGGTGAAGAAGTTCTTGAAAGCCGTCTGCCAGGTATTTGTGAGTTGTCTCGTACCTTCGCGCACGCAGACCCAGTTAAAGTGCCAATTCCAGTTGTCCCAACGTGTCACTACATGATGGGTGGTATTGCTACTAACATTCATGGTCAAGCGCTAACTCAAGATGCTCAAGGTAACGATCAAGTTATCGAAGGCTTGTATGCTTGTGGTGAGATCGCGTGTGTATCTGTTCACGGTGCAAACCGACTTGGTGGTAACTCCTTGCTAGACTTGGTTGTGTTTGGCCGCTCGGCAGGTCTTTACATTGAGAAAGCACTACGTGAAGGCATCGAGATGCGTGAAGCTTCAGATTCTGATATCGAAGCTGCAATGGCTCGCTTGAACAAAGTTAACAACTCCACCTCTGGTGAGAATGCTTCTGTACTTCGTAAAGAGCTTCAAACCATTATGCAAAACCACTTCGGTGTATTCCGTCGCGGTGACTACATGCAAGAAGGTGTTAAGAAGTTGGCTGCTTTACGTGAGCGTATTGAAAACGTTTACCTTGAAGACAAGAGTAATGCATTCAACACCGCTCGTATCGAAGCACTTGAGCTACAAAACCTTCTTGAAACTGCTGAAGCAACTGCTATTGCGGCGGAAGAGCGTAAAGAGTCTCGTGGTGCTCACGCCCGTGAAGACTTCCAAGAGCGTGATGACGAAAACTGGTTGTGTCACTCACTTTACTTCCCAGGTGAAAAGCGCGTTACAAAACGTCAGGTTAACTTCGCTCCAAAAACTGTTGAGCGTTTTGAGCCTAAAGTGCGTACCTACTAATTTCGGGAGTAATGATTATGTTGAAAGTAGAAGTTTATCGTTACAACCCTGATGCAGATAAAGCGCCTTATATGAAAACATATGAGGTTGATACTCAGGGTAAAGATCTGATGGTTCTTGATGTACTTGAGCTTCTTAAAGCCCAAGATCCATCTTTAGCGTTCCGTCGCTCTTGTCGTGAAGGTGTTTGTGGCTCTGACGGCATGAACATCAATGGTAAAAACGGTTTGGCGTGTATCAAGCCTTTGTCTGAGTGTGTTAAAGACAATAAATTGATCTTACGTCCATTACCTGGCTTACCGGTAATTCGCGATCTTGTTATCGACATGTCTCAGTTCTATGAGCAGTACAAAAAGATCGAACCGTTCCTACAAAACAATACTCCAGCGCCAGCTATTGAGCGTCTTCAGTCTCCTGAAGAACGTGCAAAATTAGATGGATTGTACGAGTGTATTTTGTGTGCGTGCTGTTCAACCAGCTGCCCATCTTTCTGGTGGAACCCTGACAAGTTTATTGGTCCTGCCGGTTTATTACAGGCTTACCGATTCTTGGCAGACAGCCGTGATACGGAAACGACAAAACGTCTTGCTAATTTGGATGATCCGTTCAGTGTGTTCCGTTGCCACGGAATTCAAAACTGCGTACAAGTTTGTCCGAAAGGTTTGAACCCAACGCGCGCAATTGGTCATATCAGAAGCTTGTTGTTGAGCAATGCAACCTAATTTGTAGGCTGTTATTGTTAGACCTCTAAACCAAGGTCTTATAGCCTTGGTTTAGAAAAAGTTTTAATGTAATTATGTTTGCCAATTAAAAATCAAATGTATTCATGAGTTTCTAGCGCCGCTTTTTTATAAGCAAAATCGATAGAAAACGGGCCCATGAATAATTTGAGCATAAATTATTAGAATAAATTTGATTTAGGTTGTCATTAGCATCAATTACGTTTCGAAGCTAAATTCGATAGCTTGTTTGGAAAAACATTTTAGACAAGTAAATTTCGAGAGCACCGGCTTTACGGTGATAAATAAAAACGGATGTCGTTGAATAAACGACTTTTTAGCGAACATCGGGGTGCGTCGACTAACCGTCGGCCTATCTGTAAAAGTCAGGCGGATAACGTTCTGACACTCAAGGTTTCTACGCCGTTTCTTAGATTTTGGATCATAAGCCGAAATCTGCAAAGAAAATTAGCTTCGCCTTGTAGTTTTTCAGAACGAAAATAATTGCCAAGGTCAGAGAGCCTTAATCTTATCAAGATTTGAGGTATTCGCGTCCGTGACATTTTAGCGCCTCTTGCAGGTAGGATGCCCCAGTTTAAAGGTGGGCAGAAATGCAAGACAGCATAATGGAAGCTCTGTGGAGTACTTCCCATATATCAGGCGGTAATGCCGCATATGTAGAAGATTTGTATGATGCATATCTTCACGATCCGAACGCTGTTCCAGAACAGTGGCGTGAATATTTTGATCAACTCCCAAGAGTACAGGGTGCCGTCGGCGCTGATACACCTCATTCAATTATTAGACAGCAGTTTGCGCAACTTGCTAAAGATCGTGTACGTGGTAAAGCGACTTTAGGATCATCTTCTGCAGGTGCAGTGAGTCCTGAGCACGAAGCTAAGCAAATTAAAGTTGTTCAGCTGATTAATGCCTATCGATCTCGTGGTCATAAACTCGCGAAAACTGATCCATTAGAAATGGAAGTTAAAGCAGAAGTTGCAGACCTAGATATTCATTATCACGGCTTAACTACCGCTGATTTAGACACAGTATTTCAAACTGGCGATCTAATGATGGGCGTAGACGAAGCCCCTCTTCGTGACATCTTAAGCGCACTACAAGAAACCTATTGTGGGTCTATTGGTTCAGAAATTACCCATATTAATGATGCTGCTGAGCGTCAGTGGTTATTGCAACGCTTAGAAAGTGTTCGTGCGAAGCCTAATTACAGTAAAGAAGTTCAGTTGCGTTTACTCGATCGACTAACCGCAGCCGAAGGTCTTGAGCGTCATCTTGATTCTAAATACCCAGGTACCAAGCGTTTCGGCCTTGAAGGTGGCGAAAGTTTCGTTCCTTTAGTTGACGCATTAATCAAACGGGCCGGTGCTTTTGGTGCTAAAGAAATTGTTATGGGTATGGCTCACCGTGGTCGTTTGAATACCCTAGTGAACATTCTTGGTAAAAACCCAACTGCGCTGTTTGAAGAATTCGAAGGTAAGAAGCTTGTTTCTACCTCAGGTGACGTTAAATACCACCAGGGCTTCTCTTCAAACGTGATGACTCAGGGTGGCGAAGTTCACCTAGCCATGGCGTTTAACCCATCGCACTTGGAAATTGTGTCCCCAGTGGTTGAGGGTTCCGTAAGAGCTCGTCAAGACAGAAGAAATGATTCAACCGGTGATCTAGTTGTACCCATCTCTGTTCACGGTGATGCTGCATTTGCTGGTCAAGGTGTTGTCTTTGAAACCTTCCAAATGTCGCAAACTCGCGCCTACAAAACCGGCGGTACTCTTCATGTTGTAATCAACAACCAAGTTGGTTTTACCACAAGTTTGAAAGAAGATGCGCGCTCTACCGATTACTGTACCGACATCGCTAAGTTCGTAGAAGCTCCTGTATTCCACGTTAATGGCGATGACCCAGAAGCGGTAATTTTTGTGGCTCAATTAGCGATGGATTATCGCTACGAGTTCAAAAAAGACGTTGTTATCGATTTGGTTTGTTACCGTCGTCGTGGTCACAACGAAACTGACGAGCCTTCGTCAACTCAGCCGTTGATGTATCAAAAAATTCGCAACCACAAAACCACTCGTACTCTGTATTCTGATCGTTTGGTGGCTGCAAATATTTTGTCACAGGACGATTCCGACAACTTAGCGAAAGAATATCGCGCTAAGTTAGATAACGGTGAATCAGTAGCAGATGGTTTAATTACCGAGCCAGATTCTTCGTTGTTTGTGGATTGGTCGCCATACATCGGCCACGATTGGACTGCCGAAGGTGACACGCGCGTAGAGCTTAAGAAATTAAGCGAAATCGCTGTGAAAACCTGTGAAGTTCCAGATGGTATCCAGATTCAGCGCCAAGTTTCTAAGATTTATGAAGATCGACGCAAAATGGCCGCCGGCAGTGCTGCATTGAACTGGGGTATGGCGGAGATTCTTGCCTACGGCACCCTGCTTGATGAAGGTTATTCGATTCGTATGACTGGTCAGGACTGTGGTCGAGGAACTTTCTCTCACCGTCACGCTGTCGTTCACAGTCAGAAAGATGCTACTCGCTACACCCCGTTATCTCATCTTAAAGCTGATCAACCAGCTTTTGATTTGTACGACTCTTACTTGTCTGAAGAAGCTGTACTTGCGTTTGAATATGGTTACGCAACGACTGCTCCTAGAAGTTTAGTGATTTGGGAAGCTCAATTTGGTGACTTTGCTAACGGTGCGCAGGTTGTAATCGACCAATTTATCACCAGTGGTGAGCACAAGTGGGGTCGTCTATGTGGTTTAACCATGTTGTTGCCGCACGGTTATGAAGGACAAGGCCCAGAGCATTCTTCTGCACGTTTAGAGCGTTTTATGCAGTTGTGTGCTGAGCATAATATTCAGGTGTGTATCCCAACGACTCCTGCACAAGTGTTCCATATGTTGCGTCGACAAGCGATTCGACCGATGCGTCGTCCGTTGATCGTTATGAGTCCAAAGTGGATTTTGCGTCATCCGCTTGCAACATCAACATTGGAAGAGCTTGCCGATGGCAGCTTCCAAAACGTGATTGCTGATAAAGAAATCGATCCAGCAAAAGCGAAGCGTGTTGTTATGTGTAGCGGCAAGGTGTACTACCACTTGCTTGAAGCGCGTAACGAAAAAGAAATTGATGATGTTGCATTAGTACGAGTCGAACAGTTGTACCCGTTCCCAGAACAAGAGTTGTTCGAAGCGCTATCTCCTTACAAAAACATCGTTGATTTCACTTGGTGTCAAGAAGAGCCAATGAACCAAGGTGCATGGTTTAGCATTCAGCATCGCATGTATCGCGTGCTGGATAAGCTTGACCATAAAGCTCCTTTACGATTTGCAGGACGTGATGCGTCTGCGGCGCCAGCGGCAGGGTACATGTCTACGCATGTTGAAGAGCAAAATCGCCTAGTTGCAAAAGCTCTTACAGTTGAGTAGTACAGATAAAAGATTTGGGCCATTAGAAACACGGCGGGCGTTGCCCGCCACAATAAATACTCCATAACGAAGCGGTATCCCGAAGGAAGATCAACCACAATGACTACAGAAATCAAAGCGCCTACCTTTCCAGAGTCGGTACAAGACGGTGTAATAGCAAATTGGCACAAACAACCTGGCGAAGCAGTCAGTCGAGATGAATTGTTGGTCGACATTGAAACCGACAAGGTAGTTCTTGAAGTTGTTGCTCCTGCAGACGGCGTTCTTGGCGATGTTCTTAAAAAAGAAGGCGACACAGTTTTAAGTAATGAAGTAATCGCAAATATTATTGAAGGCGGTGCTAGCGTTAGCGCTCCTGTAGCGGCTGCTCCGGTTACTGCTTCTGCTGCCAGTGGCGCAGCTGTTGAAATTAAAGCTCCAACTTTCCCTGAATCTGTTCAGGACGGTACCGTAGCCAGCTGGCACAAAAAAGTTGGTGAAGCAGTAGCTCGTGATGAACTGATCGTTGATATTGAAACCGATAAAGTTGTATTGGAAGTTGTTGCCCCAGTTGATGGTGTATTAACCGCAATCTCTGCCGAAGAAGGTGCGACCATTGCCAGCAACCAAGTGATTGGCGTTATCACTGAAGGTGCATCTGCATCTGCTGCGGCTGCTCCAGTTGCTGCTGAAGCTCCAGCTGCCTCTTCAGCCTCTGAAACAATTGCAAGTCCAGCTGCTCGCAAAATGGCCGATGAAAAAGGTGTTGATTTAGGTTCTGTTGCTGGTACTGGTAAAGGTGGCCGTATCACTAAAGAAGACGTTGCTAGTGCCTCTTCTAAACCAGCCACTGCTCCTGCGCCAGTTGCTGCTAAGCCTGCTCCAGTTGCTGCGCCATTACCCGCGGGTGAGCGCATCGAAAAACGTGTTCCAATGACTCGTTTGCGTAAGCGCATTGCTGAGCGTCTATTGAATGCAACTACGTCAACAGCTATGTTGACTACCTTCAACGAAGTTAACATGAAGCCTTTAATGGATCTTCGTCAAGAGTACAAAGATCTGTTTGAAAAAATGCACAACGGTTCTCGCCTAGGTTTTATGGGCATGTTTACCAAAGCGGCTTGTGAAGCGCTGAAACGCTTCCCGCAAGTTAATGCTTCTATCGATGGTGACGATGTTGTATACCACGGCTTCCAAGACATTGGTGTTGCGGTTTCTACTCCAAATGGCTTGGTTGTTCCTGTTCTTCGTGACGTTGACGATATGAGCATTGCTACTATCGAAAACACCATCCGTGACTATGGCCTTCGTGCTCGCGATGGCAAGTTAGGTATTGATGAGATGATTGGTGGTACCTTCACAATCACCAACGGTGGTGTGTTTGGTTCGCTACTGTCAACGCCAATTCTTAACCCACCTCAGTCAGCTATTCTTGGAATGCACAAAATCCAAGATCGCCCAATGGCTGTAAACGGTAAGGTTGAAATCTTACCAATGATGTACCTAGCGCTTTCTTATGATCACCGCTTGCTTGACGGTAAAGATGCTGTTCAATTCTTGGTAGCAATCAAAGAAATGATTGAAGATCCTGCTCGCATCTTGTTGCAAGTTTAATTAGGCCTCCCCATATCGATATCGTGGCCAGTTATAACGTCAGTTGTAACTGGCCTCACCATAAAGATTTACTGATCAGGAATTGAATTATGTCGGATAAATACGATGTTATCGTCATTGGCTCGGGCCCTGCGGGTTACGTCGCCGCAATCCGCAGTGCGCAGTTAGGTTTGAAAACTGCTTGTATTGAAAAGTGGAAAAATAAAGACGGTAAAGGTATCAACGGTGGTACCTGCTTGAACGTCGGTTGTATCCCCTCAAAAGCGTTACTAGATAGCTCTCACAAATATCACGATGCACATGCGGCGTTCGAAGCTCACGGTATCAGCACCGGTGAGGTGACTATCGATGTTCCTACCATGATCAAGCGTAAAGACGCAGTTGTTAAGCAAATGTCTGGCGGTATCGCTGGTTTGTTCCAAGCTAACAAAGTTACTTCTTTATACGGTACCGGAAAACTACTTGCTGGCAAAAAAGTGGAATACACCGATTTCGATGGTAAAACCACCGTTTTAGAAGCCAGTAACGTCATTCTTGCTAGCGGTTCAACACCCGTTGCTATCCCGGTTGCCCCGGTCGACAACGACATTATTGTTGATTCAACTGGCGCACTTGAGTTCTCATCGGTTCCTGCTCGTTTGGGCGTAATTGGTGCGGGTGTAATTGGTCTTGAGCTAGGCAGTGTATGGAGCCGTTTGGGTTCTGACGTTGTGCTTCTTGAAGCCATGCCTGATTTCTTATCCACAATGGATCAAGAAATTGCCAAAGAAGCCAAAAAAATCTACACCAAACAAGGTTTGGATATTCGTTTGGGTTGCCGTGTAACTGGCACCGAAATCAAAGGTCGTGAAGTAGAAGTTACTTACACCGATGCTGACGGTAACGAAGCAAAACAAACTTTTGACAAGTTGATCGTCTGTGTTGGTCGTCGCCCATTCACCGAAGGCCTGCTTGCTGGCGACAGCGGTGTAAACTTAGATGAGCGCGGTTTCATTTACGTAAACGACCTTTGCTCAACCAATGCTCCTGGTGTTTGGGCAGTTGGTGACGTTGTTCGTGGCCCAATGCTTGCGCACAAAGGCTCTGAAGAAGGTGTAATGGTAGCAGAGCGTATTGCTGGCGAAAAAACCCTTATCAATTACGACATTATTCCAAACGTAATCTATACCCACCCAGAAGTTGCCTCTGTTGGTAAGACTGAAGAGCAATTAAAAGCAGACGGTATTCCTTACAACGTTGGTACCTTCCCATTTACCGCTATCGGTCGTGCAGTTGCTGCAAACGAGTCAGACGGTAAAGTTAAGATGCTTGCCCATGCTGATACCGACCGTGTTCTTGGCTGCCACATTGTTGGCCCAAGCGCTTCTGACCTTGTTCAAGCTGTTGCTTTGGCAATGGAATTCGGTACTTCTGCAGAAGACATCGGTATGACTGTTTTCGGTCACCCAACCTTCTCTGAAGCGGTTAAAGAAGCTGCGTTGGCGGTTAATGGTCACGCGATTCATATGCCGAACCGTCCAAAGCGTAAAAAATAAGATCGCTATCAACCAAAAACAAAAGCCGCATTAAGACGGATACCTACTAGCTTTGACGTCACGCTTTCATTTCGGCGTCAGACTCACTTTGAGCTAAACCCAGCTCCAGTGAGGCCCGGGGCACATTAGCGTACCCGCTCCGGGCAACCAAGGCGTGAGGTTAAGACCTCATAGATGTCAATTGAGTTGGACAGGACGGCAGATAACCCATCTGCGGTTGCTCGAAAACACAGTCAAAAACGGATAAATAGTCATGAACTTGCATGAGTATCAGGGCAAAATGCTGTTTCGCGAATACGGCTTGCCTGTATCAAAAGGTATTGCTGCAGTGACTGCAGCAGAAGCTGCGGCAGCAGCTGATGAAATTGGTGGCGATAAGTGGGTGGTTAAAGCCCAGGTTCACGCTGGTGGCCGCGGTAAAGCCGGTGGTGTAAAACTTGTAAGCTCCAAAGCCGAGATCGAAGAGTTCGCAAAAAAATGGTTAGGCAACCGTTTGGTTACATACCAAACAGACGAAAAAGGCCAGCCAGTTAGCCGTATTTTGGTTGAATCTTGCACCGACATTGCTAACGAACTATACCTAGGCGCGGTTGTTGACCGTTCTAGCCGTCGTATCGTTTTCATGGCATCGACAGAAGGTGGTGTAGAAATCGAGAAAGTTGCAGAAGAAACTCCAGAAAAGATTCTAAAAGCAACTGTAGACCCTCTAGTTGGCGCACAGCCATACCAAGCCCGTGAATTGGCATTTAAATTAGGTCTAGAAGGCGTTCAAATTAAGCAATTTACCCAAATCTTCTTGGGTCTTGCGAAAATGTTCCAAGAAAAAGACTTGGCTCTTCTTGAAATTAACCCATTGGTTATTACCGATGAAGGTAACCTTCACTGTCTAGACGCTAAAGTTGTTATCGATGGTAACGCTGTATACCGTCACCCAGAGCTGAAAGAAATGCACGATCCTTCGCAAGAAGATGCTCGTGAAGCTCACGCTGCTCAATGGGACCTTAACTACGTTGCTCTAGAAGGTAACATCGGTTGTATGGTTAACGGTGCTGGCCTTGCAATGGGTACCATGGACATCGTAAACCTGCACGGTGGTAAGCCTGCCAACTTCCTAGACGTAGGTGGTGGTGCAACTAAAGAGCGTGTAATCGAAGCTTTCAAAATCATCTTGGCCGATGACAACGTTAAAGCAGTATTGATCAACATTTTCGGCGGTATCGTACGCTGTGATTTGATCGCTGAAGGCGTTATTGGTGCAGTTGAGGAAGTTGGCGTAAAAGTACCTGTTGTTGTGCGCTTGGAAGGTAACAATGCTGACCTAGGTGCTAAGGTACTTGCGGATAGCGGTCTGAACATCATCGCTGCAACTAGCCTGACCGATGCTGCAGAGCAAGTTGTTAAAGCGGCTCAAGGTTAAGGGGAAGCACAATGAGTATTTTAATTAATAAAGACACCAAAGTAATTTGTCAGGGTTTCACTGGCGGCCAAGGTACTTTCCACTCTGAGCAAGCGATTGCTTACGGTACAAAAATGGTAGGCGGTGTTACTCCAGGTAAAGGTGGTACTACTCACCTAGGCTTGCCTGTATTCAACACTGTTGCAGAAGCCGTTGAAGCTACTGGTGCGGAAGCATCTGTAATCTACGTTCCTGCGCCATTCTGTAAAGACTCCATTTTGGAAGCAGCAAATGCCGGTATCAAACTAATCGTTTGTATTACCGAGCACATTCCAGTTATGGATATGCTTGAAGTAAAAGTTAAGTGTGACGAATTGGGCGTACGTTTAATCGGCCCTAACTGTCCAGGCGTTATCACTCCAGGAGAGTGTAAGATCGGCATTATGCCTGGTCACATTCACTTGCCAGGTAAAGTAGGTATCGTTTCTCGTTCTGGTACTTTGACTTACGAAGCTGTTAAGCAAACTACGGATGCGGGCTTCGGTCAATCTACTTGTGTTGGTATTGGTGGTGACCCAATTCCTGGTTCTAACTTCATTGATATTCTGAAGTTGTTCCAAGAAGACCCAGCGACCGAAGCGATTGTAATGATCGGTGAAATCGGTGGTTCTGCCGAAGAAGAAGCGGCTGCTTACATTAAAGCAAATGTAACCAAGCCAGTTGTTTCTTACATTGCAGGTGTTACTGCTCCTCCAGGAAAACGCATGGGTCACGCCGGCGCAATCATTTCTGGTGGTAAAGGTACCGCTGACGAGAAATTCGCTGCATTAAATGATGCTGGCGTTGCTACTTGTCGCAGCCTTGCAGACATCGGTAAAACTTTGAAAGAAGTTACTGGTTGGTAAGATTAATCTACGGATTAATTTTTGAAAAAGGCGGCCCTTGGGTCGCCTTTTTTATGTCTAATTTTTTAAATTTTTATTTTATAAATTGATGTCTAAAAACTGTTATTATTTTTTTGTTTTTAAAGCTACATATTTGTCTATTTAATTAATGTCTGTAATTTGTGTGTTTTGAACAATTATTACGCGTTTAGATTTTCTCACCGCTCTGTCTATATTCCTCTCTGATTAGTGTTTTGTAAATAATCTGTAAAAATAGTGATAACTGTAATTTTAACGGCTATTATTAGCGCCGGATGCAACTTTAGAATTACCTTTTCGCGTATAACAATTAAAAGTAGGTAAGGATATCTATGACAGCGCTAACTTTTTCTACCAGTAACATCATTGCATTACACCAATTAGAGCTTCAAATTCGCCGAGAAACTGGCGTTAAACACAATCTTTCTAACGAAGCGTCATTACTCGATTTAGTTCGATTAGCCAGTGCCAGCACCAACCGAGCCGTTGCCAACGCATTTAAAAATTTTGAAATCGGCCTAGATGAATCAGTAAAAAAACAACTTATTTATCGCGGGGTTATATCTAGTCGAGAGCATTCTCAAGCCCTTGCTAAATCTCAAGATACTACCAAGCCTAAAATTTATCGTGGCAACATTATTTCTGAGTCGTCAACTTCTAACGCAGAAAATACCGGTGCCGACAGCGAAACTGCAATGGCAGAGATGCAACGAAAAAAACGTGTGTATCGCGGGAGAGTTATTGATTAAATTTGCTGAATTTAAACAAGCTGAGATATTAAGCGATTTAGCCAAGTTTTATTTGAAGGCTGTTTATTTTTTCGAGCATTAATTAGCACAATTCCCAAACTGTTTAATTTTTCTTGCTGATTAGAATCTAGCGAATCTATGAATTGTTGATAGGCAGCTTTAATGGTTGGAAATGGGCTTATAAAAGCTATTTTTATCAGCTCAATAACCGATTGTTCCGAGGCGAGTTGATGACGTTTACCGGTGTATTTTTTCACTTCAATGTCTAATTTGTACAGCGCCGTAAGGTTGTGAGAGTTCAAATTCAAAATTGACATAAAAATTCCTTGTGATTACACCCAGACATCAACATATGCAATTAAGGTAATAGGTTTCTGCTAATTAGTGTAGCACTCAGATCAAATCTCCCAGATGTTATTCCTGTAATAACCATAATTTTTCTAACCAAAAACTAATTTGAATAATAATTCTTTGATTGGTTGTTGAAACAGAGTTCGATGCCTCACCTATGGCGAGCCAATCAAGCTCACCGGCCCCTAGGCCTGCGTACTCCCAATCGATAATAGCGAGGCTATTATCAGCAACAATAATATTATTCGGGTTTAAGTCGTGATGGGTCAGTTTTAAGGTGCGCTGTTGTGTTTGCCACTGTTTTAAATGCACCGAAAATTCTTGCCATTGTTTTAAATCGTTACCAATTAACGTGTTGGAACAATTTTCAGCGTAACGATGTAAATGTTCGTAGTAGTTAAATTCAGGAATATCAAGCGTAATTGCCTGATAGGACGAAATAGCTTCTATAAGTAGATTTTTAATTTTTAGAGGCAACTTTGATAGGTCATTAAAGATTTTCCCTTCAATAAACTCAGACACAACAAAGCCAATACCGTAATCAACATGAATGAGCGTTGGTGCTAAACCTAGCTCTGCAACTTTTGTTTGTATATAAACTTCATGTTGGCGGTTAATGCCATAGGTATTGGAAAGCGGAGAAAATAATTTTAACGTAAATTCAATTTTTTTATCCGAGCGTGTTGATAAAAAAAAGGCACCGTTGGTTAAACCGTCGTTACTACGAGCGATGATTTTGGGCGGCGTTGTAAGTTTAGCGAAGTTAGGATTGCAATTTCCCCAGTTTTCCCAAGTCGCCAATACCTTATTTATTTGCATAATTATGCGTAGCTGTTGATCAATTAAGATGCAGCATTTAGAGACACATCACCGCTGAGTTGTTTCTTCCAACGCCCCCAGCCAAACACACACAAAATTACATAAAAAATAAATAAATAAGCAGTACTCGTAAGACCTCTTTCAAAATAGAGCATGACCGAAACGGAGTCGATAACAATCCAATACAACCAATTTTCCAACACTTTTTGGGTTACCAAATAGGTGGCAAATAGACTTGCCCAGGTGGTGAAAGAATCAAGATAAGGCCAAGCCGCGCTGGTATTCTTTGCTAAGAAAAAACCACTAATTCCAGTTGCGCACACAATCAATAATATTGCTATGGCGTGTTTATGCAGCGACCAAGAGTGAATAGTTATTGATTGCGACTGATCCGAGCGCTTCTTCCATTGCAGCCAACCATACACCGCCATTAAGAGATAATACGCATTCAGGGCCGAATCCATAAACAGGCTTACGTCCCAAAATAACAGTGTATAAATGGCTGTGCTAAAAAAAGCACAAACCCAAGCGAGAGAGTTTTCTAACAAAACAAACAGCAGATAGGCAATGGCTAAAATAACCGCGAGGTTTTCCCAAGTTAAAAGAATATGCATTTTGAGAAAACCTCAAGTTATTTTGCTAGTAAAAATTAAGAATTTAACACTTCGGAATTGGGTAAAAACTTAGCAACGAATACGGCCTTGCCTTGGGTCTCATAGCTCCACTTCAATAACATTTTCAGTGAGTCCATGACTCGATCGTATTCGCCCATAACAATGGTTGCGGTCGGAAATGTTTGCACCTTCAAACCGTCGATTGAATTTACCTTTTCGATAAAGGCTTTTATTGGGGGAATATAATCCCCGTTAAACGGATACATGGTTAACTCTACTGATAACATCATAATGTCAGCCTCAATTAAAATGTGTAGTTTGCACTTACACCTAACACTCTGGGTTCGCCCAGTTGAGTGTAGAGTTCTGGTTCAGCAAAAAAATCACGAGGATCATTACTGAAGGTGCCAAAGCCTCGAACTTCATAATCTTTATCGCCAATGTTTCGACCCCAGAGCGCAAATTGCCACTGTTCAAGTGTGTATTCCACGCGGGCATTTACTAGGTTGTAAGGTGACGATTTAAACTCGTGATCGTTGGAGAAGAAAAACTCGTCTTTGCCTTGAACCTGTATATCAACATTTAACGCCGAGCTTAATTGTACATTGGTGCCAATGGTATAGGTGTACTTGGGTGCTTGCGGCAGATCATGACCATCGAGATCTACGCCAATATTAAACATTGGATCGGCATCAACGTGAGAGAAGCTTACGTAGTCTTTAAACTCGGAATCCAATAAACCTAGGCTAGAGTAAATGGTTACTGCATCGGTTAGAGCAAAATCTACCTGCGCCTCTAATCCAAGACTGGTTCCTGCTGCGGCATTGTCAATGAAGTCGTTAAATTGGCAGGGGAAACCTTCGGGTGGACAGACCACATTCGAAGAGGTGATTTGTACATCTTCACGATCTTGATAAAAGACCGACACGAGCGTTTGCAATCGACCGTCAAGCCACACACCTTTACTGCCAACTTCGTAATTAATTAATTCCTCAGAGTCGTATTCGCGAAATTCTGGCTCTAAGGTGTTGTTCGGATTAAAACCACCAAATTTAAATCCTCGCGAAACCAATGCATATAAGAAATGATTGTCGCTCACTTGGTATTCAAGGGCGACTTTGGCGGTCCACTCGGTTTCATCGGCGTCTAATCGAACCGAATCGTTGTCGGCGTAATCGGCGTCTCTTTGCTCGATTCGAGCACCGGTAGTAAGCGTAAGATTATCGCTTAAACTGAAGCTTACCTGGCCGTAGATCGCGGTATTTTGGGTTTGATAATCGGTTAAAAAATCGTTGTCTAAAAACGTGTAAACACGGCGTAAATCCACCTGCTGATCACGGTAATACAAACCCGCTAACCAAGTAATGTCGCCTTCGTCCGATAACCAACGCAGATCAACGGCGGTGTTTTTGTTGTCGCGAATAAAATTATCGAACGATGAGTATTCCAGCGGGAAGCCAACAACATCTTCGTCGCAGGCAAGACCGTCGCAAAAACCCACAAACGTCCAGTCTTCATCAAAACCGTATTCTGTGTCGGAGTCAGCCTGACTTAAAGAAGCAATAAATTGATGACCGTTATCCAATGACCAGGTCGAGGTTAGAGCGGCAGCAAAGGTTTCTTGACGATCATGTCCGGGTTGATCGGTTTGGGTTTGACGTCCGTTGTCGAGAGAGAACGAGTCGTAACCATTATCGACGTCGGCATAAAATAAGATTAGGTCGAGGGCTAACTGCTCAGTGGCTTGCCATGAAAAGGTGGTTCTTGCCACGGTTTCATCGATATTTTGAGTATCGTCACGATTTAAAAACGTATTCTCAATGTAGCCGTCGCTTTCATTTTTTTGCAGAGCGATTCGTGCGCCCAAATTATCGTTGAGCGGAACATTCAAAATTCCTTCAACCGAGCGCGTATCGTATTCCGCAAAAGAGGTTTTAATCGAGCCGCCAAGCTCTGGGGATACATCGTTGGTTTTAACATTGATAAGACCGGCCAAAGCGTTAGCTCCGTAAACGGTTCCTTGCGGACCGCGCAAAATTTCTACCTGTTCAACATCCATTGCCGTTACTGCCGTGCTGATACCGGTAAAGTCGATGCCATCTACCAATACACCAACCGAGAAGTTAACCGGCTCAACAAACTCGGAGCGCTCACCAATGCCGCGAATTTGAATAAAACGCCCGCGCGAAGCGCCACTGGCTAGGTTCACATTGGGAGCGTTTAACAAGACTTGCTCAAGGTGTGAAGCGTTTTGACGCTCGATATCCGCTTGGGTGTAAATGCTAACGCTGGAAGCCTGCTTTAGAAGATTGGTTTCGCGCAGTTCAGCGGTCACTACAATTTCTTCAATACTGTTATTGTTGGTGTTTTCAGCGGCTATTAATGCAGAGCTGAACAACAAGCAAGACGAGGCAACAGCACTGGCAATGCTAAGTTTAGGTAAATGAGCTTTGTGGATTTGCGGTTTGTGCGGTAACTTCATGAGAGCCTCCAATTAACGATTAACACGCTGATACAGCGTTGTTACGGAGACCCGGAATGCAAATGCGAAACAGGCGGAAATTCGTGATGTGTTCCTATCCCTACGCCGGCATTAACCGGATCAGGTCATAAGGGTTCGCGCAATTGCATCTCAGGCATAAGCCACCCCTTAGGATCGCGGCTATTGTAACGGCAAACGTAAAAATTGAAAGCCGAGCCGGCACAAAAATACATTCTTGTGGAACTGGTGACATTCACAGATGGCAACTGTCTTAGATCGTTGCTGTTATCAACTGACTAATGTTAACGTGATTGAACGATCCTTATGTCATTGAGCTGCGAGGTCTAGGGGATATCAAAAAGACTGGATTTTCACGCTCAAAAAATTTTAATACCAGCTTGTGAGAGGGCTCAATTATGTTTTCAGGCGCGACCTTATCGTTGAATTCATTATCCGATGGCTTTGTAGAATTACGTTTTGATCGCCAAGATCTGCCTATCAACAAATTTGATAAGGCGACCTTGGCAGAATTGCAACACGTCTTAGAAATGCTCACAACCGATGACAGTGTCCGCGGTGTTGTAGTGACCAGTGCCAAAGATTCATTTGTGGTTGGTGCTGATATTACAGAATTCGGAGAAATGTTTTCCCAAGACATGCCCGATTTAATCGCGAATATCGAGCACATTACCTTTGATATTTTCAATAAATTAGAAGACCTACCTGTACCAACCGTAGTTGCCATCAACGGTTATTGTTTGGGTGGTGGTCTTGAGATTGCCCTCGCGGGTGATTTTCGAATTGCCACCCCACGTTCGACCAT
>CALMJT010000160.1 GCA_937864365.1 uncultured Alteromonadales bacterium
TTCAATTTCTGTCCTCTGATTAAATCATGGATGAGTTAATCAGAGGTTCCTAGAGATAATTTTGTTTGTCGATTTAATTCTGAACGTACCTAAAATCGATAACGTTCGAATTACAACTATCGGCCATAATTAATACGATTCCATTAGCTATTGAGAATAATAAAACCGTATAAAGGTAATTTAGCGCGCAATTTAAGGATGTCAAAAAGATGTATAAAATGGGTTGACTGGCATTTATCAGCAACTTTATCGAGATTCATTTAAGACTCTCTAAGAAGCAAACAATCTATTGAAAACAATAACGATGGATATAAAACCGCCCTCAGCAACAAAAATTCCAATTCAGACTTCAAACCGTATCGGACAATCTGCGCCAGAATTAAAAGCCCAAGCCAATAACCCTACGATTACACGCAATGAAATTATCCAAGCAAATAACCTTGTCAAACAACTACACAACAAACTACTGGAAAATGTAATTACATTAACATCAAACCCAATTACACAAAAACAATTAAAAAATCTACCAGCCAATACACCTACCCTATCAAAAATTTATTTTACCGATAACAAAAGTATTGAAACAAACCATAAACCCACTTTTCTAAACTCATTTGAAATAAATACCTTAACCAGACAAACATCTCCGCATAAAATATTCTTACTTTCAAACATTGATATTAAAAAATTATTCGCAGGAAACCGCATTGACCTACAACTCAACAACACGAACGCTTATATTACCTTAAAACAAAAAGCTTTTTTTGAAGCAGCTATCTTTAACCAAATTTATTACGCCGGCCTTAGCAAAATCTCGACTCAGAATAAATCACTAAATCTTAACACGTACACTCAATTCCGAGAAAACCTTGTAGAATTAAACCCGATTAAACACCTGCCATTAACCGAAGACAGAAACCCTGCCAGATCACTAACAGAAACAGCAAATTATCTGCAAAACTATTTAGCAGCCAATTCTTTGAAACATCTCCACAAAATCTACACACAGTTTTTAATACACTTAATTCGTTCAGAAGCAGGTAATCTCAGCAGACAATTTACACCCAATATTAAATTGATACTAAATCAGCTGAATAGCCAAAACCCAAATCAAACGGCCCACCATCAAGAAAATATCACTGGTATCAACCTGCCAATTCTATTCGAGAATCAAGCACAAGAATTTCTAGTCGAGCAATGGAAAAAACTCCATAAGGATCGATGGCGAAGCTATTACGAGTCAACTCAATCTGAATCAAATATAAGCTTTATGAGCCTACCGATACAGCTCAACAAAAGAACTGGAACAACCCAAATCAAATTAGAGACCTTTAACAAAAATGAAAGCGATGTAGATCAGACAATAGACACTGATTATTGGAAACTTGAACTAGAAATCGATATTGACCTCAATAGCCATCTACTTGTACACGCAAAACATTCCAAGTCAAACCTGACTATCACCCTTGGAGCGAATAATTTGGAGCTTTTCACTAAAATCGAAAATAACAAACACATACTGATCGGGCTGTGCAATTTAATAAACAAAAAAAATATAACCGTTAATCTTGATAAAAATTTAAACTTATCGATAAATAAAATAAAAATTCCCAAACAACACATAGAAGCCTAGCATATGACAAAAAACATATCCGAAACTTCTCAATCTTTAGAGTTGTATTTCAACGACAACGGCAGCATAACCATTGGCAGTAAAGAATTACCCTTGGTACAGGACAATACCAACCAAATAAAAAATGCCATGTTATTCAATTTATTAAATCAATTTGAAAGAGATCAAGAAATTCCAAAAGAGGTATTCGAAACCTTGGCAATACTCTTAAAGTTCTCACAACTACTCGCTGAAGATGACAAGTAAAAACTGACTTATCAGTGAATTATTGGCACAATAGAAATAACTTTAAAAACTGGGCTAAAAATTACCTATGTATTCCACCATTATAGAAACATCTGAATTAAACCAACTGTATCAAGATAAGAAACCTTTTATTGTTTTTGATTGCCGGTTTAATCTTTTTGACACGCAAGCAGGTTTTAATGCCTATTGCGAAAAACGGATTCCAACTGCTCATTATTTACATCTAGATAATCACCTTTCCTCGCCAATTACAGCCTCAAGCGGGCGCCATCCGCTACCTTCACGGCAAAAAATAGAATCGTTATTCGACTTGTTTAACATAACGCCTGAAATTCAAGTTGTGGTATACGATGCTCAGAACCATGCCTTTGCGTCTAGAGCTTGGTGGCTGTTTCAAGCCCTAGGACACAAGAACTGCGCTGTGTTGAACGGCGGATTCAATGCTTGGCAAAGCCAACAGAACAAGGTCGAAACAGGCACCTTATCTGAGCTTGATTCTTTTAATCCTATCGAAGTTAAAAACCAAGAAGATCCCGGTGCCTTTGACTTTGTATTACCGGTCGTTTCTCAAAATGAATTATGCAATTGCATCAAAGATACAACCCATTTATTAATCGACGCTAGAGAAGCCCAAAGATTCGAGGGAATACAAGAACCCATCGATCCGGTAGCAGGACATATTCCAACCGCAATCAATGCGCCTATGAACAATGTCATTGATGCAAATGGCTTTTTCTATGATAAAGAAAAACTTAGGCAGTATTGGGGTAACCTTGGGGCAGCCGACAAAAACGTCATTCATTATTGCGGTTCTGGCGTGACAGCTTGCGTAAACATTTTATCGTTCGCAATAGCAGAACTACCGATTCCGACCTTATACGCTGGTGGCTGGAGTGAATGGTGTAAATCGAAAATTTAAATGAAAAGCTTAGTTCTCATTCAGATTATTTTTAAACAACAGATTACTAAGCAATCTTTAAAATTCGTAAACGAATAAAGACCTACAGATTTTTCAAATTGTAAAAAATCTGCTGATACTAATGAAATAAACGGCTGTAATCGTTGGATTACTACAGCCGTTTAACTTCTATCTATACTGAAAAGCTACTACAGAGGAGTAACGTTTTCTGCCTGTGGACCTTTTTGTCCTTGAACCACTTCCATCGTCACTTTTTGACCTTCAGTCAAAGTTTTCCGACCATCGCCATTAATCGCGCTAAAGTGAACAAAAACGTCTTTACCACCCTCTTGAGCAATAAAACCGTAACCTTTTTCGTCGTTAAACCACTTAACAGTACCAGAAATTAAATCAGACATAACACTCTCTTTTTTACACACGCCCTTTTACAACCCATTCGAGTAAGCTCACTCTTAGTTGAATTCTTACTCGACGAGACTAGACTAACTCAGCAATTGACCAAATTCTATGAATTTTTTTTGATTTATTTTAATTTAAATTAATAAGGATTTATTTATAGACCTAAGCCAAATACTTAACACCTGTTGATTTTAATCCACAGTAGCCATTTGGATGCTTCGCCAAATACTGCTGATGATATGACTCCGCGTAATAGAACTCATCGGCCTTTTTTATTTCCGTAGTAATTTCACCAAAACCAGCCGCACTGAGCTGACTCAGATAGTCGTCGCGAGATTTATTCGCCAACGATAGTTGCCCTGAGTTAGTGCAATAAATAGCAGATCGGTACTGAGTTCCAACATCATTTCCCTGACGCATTCCTTGAGTTGGATCATGTTCGTTCCAAAATACATCAAGTAACTGAGAAAAGGATATTTTTGCACTATCAAAACACACTTGCACTAATTCGGTGTGGCCAGTCTCGCCAGAACACACTTCTTCATAGGTAGGATTTGGGGTATAGCCACCGCCATAACCAACTGCACTTGATATAACGCCCGGCAATATCCAAAATCGCTTCTCTGCACCCCAAAAGCAACCCATACCAAAATAAGCACGTTCGCACTTATCGTCCGGCACCTTCAATGGAGTATTCAGTACAAAATGTTGGTTATCAACAACTAACGCTTCAGGCCTACCGGGCAGAGCGTTTTCGGGCAACGGAAGAGTAATTTTCTTTTGTTTTCCAAATAGCATAGGGTATTAACTTCATCTAAATAGGATTCACCCAATTATGAACGATTTACCGGATGCAATCACTGGCTTTTCATCACAAAAAATATTTACTTTAAAAAAGCCTTGAAAATATCTCATACATTAATTACTGATTCGCACATAACCCAACACCTAACGATGAGCAGCATAAACAATACCAACTTACGAACACCCTAGATTAAAATCTAATCTGTCATTTAGGGAAATATTATTACGTTAATAACAACGATATAAATCAACCACAGATGCAACATTTACCGACTGGCCTTCTAGCGAACATTCCACCTAGGAATGCAACGTTATTAACTTAACCTCCAAATTATAATTTGGGTTAAACGAAATTGTTTATAAAAAAACAGACATATCGTGCCACTTTTATAAACTCACTATTTCTCGAATAACAGTTAACGACTACTCATTGCCATCACACATTTTCGATACAACAAAACACCGCCAACACGATACATTACCTAAAGATGAACACCACTAACAATACCAAAATAGCCATCACGCAAATTAATAACCTATTCCACACACAGTCAAAACACAGGGAACATGAAATTCAATTTTTATAAAACCATTAAAAATAGATTTATTCAATAACCATAAAAATTCAGAAAACTACTCTTCAAACCTCTAACTAACCTTCAAACCTCTAATTAACGCAGCCGCTATCTAATAGCAAGACAGACTGATAGGAAGACAGAAATTGAAAATACGTTTTCCAAATTTTCACGACTTCAGTTCCTTACTATGAGAAGCTACCGTATCTCTTTTTATTGCCGAGCTCTCGAATTAATCGGAGTTATCTGTGATTAAATCCTATTGGAATAAATTAGAGAAAACTCTAATTAACCTAGAATTTTCATCGATGTAAATTATTTAGAAATTGAAAATCGTATTTGCAAGTTCGGCCCTCTAGTTAAATCATTGAAGAGTTAAATGGAGATTCCAACAAAATATTGGATGACTTTCAGAACACACTCGTTTTCACATAAACCAGCGATTTAATATTCGCTTAAAAACACCTGAGCCCGCGTGCAGTTACTTTCTTCGCTATGTTTCTTCCCTGGTTAATAACCATTCACCACATTTGAAACACAGATAAAGGGATTATCCTGTGGAATTAATGCACATTTGACTCTTAGGCTTCTGTATCTTGCCATATGGTTGATATACTTCTAAAAAATGTAACGGGATGACACTGTGCAAGACCTAACACCCCATCAAGATCACTACTTCGTCGCTGTCGATTTAGGCTCGAACAGCTTCCATATGCTTATCGTGCGAGAAAATCACGGTTTGCTACAGGTTGTAGATCGAGTCAAAGAAATGGTGCAAATTGCTCGCGGCTTAAAAGATGGGCAACTCTCACAGGAAGCACAAGACAGAGCCATCGAATGCTTGAGATGTTTTAATGAGCGAATTGTTGGCATACCCAGCACAAACATTAAAGCTGTTGGCACCAAAGCCTTAAGGGCAGCTAAGAATGCTCGAGCATTTTTGCGAGAAGCCGAAGTAGCACTGGGCGTACCCATTGAACTGATCTCTGGTTATGAAGAAGCGCGATTGGTCTATGCCGGGGTCGCCAGCAGTATCTCTCAAGATCATCGCAAGCGATTAATTGTCGACATAGGCGGCGCCAGCACCGAATTTATCATTGGGCAAGACAACACCCCAACTCTTTTAGAAAGCTTGAGTATTGGCTGTGTCACCTACACCGAGCAATTTTTAACCAACGCCAAAGGTGACTTAGAAGTTACCCCTGAAACCATGAAGGCCGTTTATATCGCCGCGCGCGAGGAGTTAGAGGCTATTCAGTCGCAATTCCGAAAAGAAGGCTGGGATATCACCTACGGTACCTCAGGTACAATGAAGTCCATTACAGAAATGATGCCCGAATTAACGCCCGCTGGAGTGATAACGCGGGTTGGTGTGACGGAGCTTTACCACAAGATCGCTCGTGAAGGTGAGCTAAAAGTAGAAGGTATCGCCAAACCGAGAAGATACGTTATGCCAGCCGGTATGGCGGTATTGAGAGCCATACTCGATAGTCTCTCAATAGAAGAGCTGCATGTTTCGGATAGCGCACTCAAAGAAGGCTTAATCCACGAAACTATCGGGCGCAGAAACCAAAAAGATATTCGTAACGAAACCGTACGTAAATACCTCGACAAGTATCACATCGATGCAGGCCAGGCACAGCGAGTTAAAGAGACTGCATTGGCGTTAATTGCGCAAGCAGATATCAAAGAAGATTCTGGATTAAACCCTATCAGCTTAATTGGTTGGGCAGCACAACTGCATGAAATTGGCTTAATGCTTTCTCATTCTGGCTACCACCACCACGGCCGCTATATTTTAGAGCACTGTGATTTGGCGGGCTTCAATCGGTATGAGCAATTTCTATTAGCAACCCTAGTGGGAATGCATCGACGCAAACTTAATCAACAATCGCTGGAAAGCCTTAATCCTAACCATCGCGAACCCATATTAAAAATGGTCATCTGCTTACGACTTGCAGTGATTTTGAACCGCAAACGAGATTCAACCGATCAAACACCCAAGGTTACGTGGAATGGCGATAAAATCCACCTAGATTTTGGTGATGGTTGGTTGCCAAACAATCAACTCAGCGAGCGTTCATTGCAGCAAGAATCTGAATATTTGGCACGTATTAATGTGACGATGGAATATTCTTAAACAAACCACTATCTATTTACAAAAATCTATTTACAAAAATTGGAAACGTTGATTGTTTAAGAGCTTTCGAGGTTAATAGAATATACCACTCAAAATAATAATCGATTAAAACTCCGAAAAATAATACCTCGAATGGTCAAATTCGATCCTCTGATTAAATCATGGAAGAGTTATTCAGAGATTTCTTTCTATAATCGAACGAGAAAAGCTTCAACACTTGTACTTAAAACACCACATCGAGAATTACTCGTCGTGACAACAAATCAGCACAATATTTATGCTGTAGAATCTGTTTATTTTCCATGCCAACAGTTCGCCATCCCATTTCTAAATCTGGTAGAGTTAACCGATAGTTCGGCACAAATGAGGTGTCATTGAGTAATTTGCTCTGTCTTTACGAGTTACAACATCGGTAGCAGATTCCTTAAATTTAAATCCTAAAACCATCAACAGCTTCGGTAACGAGACTCAACGCTGAGATCAATCCGGTGAAAATCTGTTATATCAGCAGGCACGAAATGTTTACCAAACCCGAGTTTAAATTATGATTCGAAGTCTTCTCGTTATTATTGCCTTGATTGTTATTTTTACCGGAGTGAAATACATCAATCGGCAACCGCCAGAAAAAAAGCGACAACTGTGGATTAAAGTAACTCTGTATACAGTTGCGGCGGTAATGATCGGTTTAGCACTCACCGGAAGAATTCATTGGCTCGGCGCGGCTCTAGCAGCACTGCTACCGATTGGCCGGAGCCTTTTAGTGTTAGCGCCTAAAGTTTTCCCATTTATACAACCTTGGCTTGCCAACAAAATTAAAAACAACAACAAGAATGCTCACTCAACAAATACATCTATTTTGCAATTTGTCTTAAGCGATAATGGTGAAATGGCCGCGCTTGTGATTTCTGGGCCTTTTTCTGGAAAAGCGCTGGCCGATTTAACGGATGAGCAGCTCATCGAATTATTAACGTTTTGCAAAAGTGACGCAGATTCACATGCACTAATAATCGCTTATCTCAATAAATATAAGCCGTATCTTGTGCAATCACGGGCACCCAAAATTGACGATAATATGAGCATAAGCGAGGCTCAAGATGTACTCGGATTAAAAGGCCAATACCAAAAGCAAGACATTATCGAAGCGCATCGCAAACTTATGCAGAAATTTCACCCAGATCGAGGCGGCTCAGACTATCTCGCCGCCAAAATCAACTCAGCGAAAGAAATTCTACTACGTAACCTAGAACGTTAAATTTGCGCCGGTAAACGTTTGTAGAGCAGGTGCTGATAACGACCAAGCTCACGAAACGGGGATTCGCGAGAATAAAACAACTCCCACTTGAGTAGCTCTTCAGGTTCACGATCACGATCTTGTTCATTAAAGATATAGTCGTGAAACACACGAATACCACTGTGGCAAAGACGTGTTACCGGCAAGAGCTCAAACCAAGAAAAAACCTCTGAAATAGTGCGCGGATAACGAGGCGTCAAACTTCTTTTACTGCCCGAAAAATCCTGTCGATTAATTCTTTTAAAGTTTGTTCGCAACAAATTTTTAAATACACCACCGTGAACATTGTAGAAACTTAATGACAACAGGCCGCCTGAAGCTAATAAATTACTCAGGCAAATCATCAAAGGCTGCGGCGACTGCAACCACTCTACAACGGCATGGCAAAGAATAAGATCGAACGACTTATTACCAACAGACGCAGCTTGCTCAGAATAGGCTTGCGCAGAACCGTGAAAAAACTCAATGCGATCTAAAACACCGGCCCGCTCAGCATCGGCATAGGCATGTTTTAACATCTCAACAGAAACATCTACTAACGTAACCCGATGACCTAATTGAGCCAATTTGATGGAAATTGGCGCTCGACCAGCACCAACATCAAGAATACGCAAAGGTTTTTGGGATGCAGTAAATAACTCTGAACTGAACTCCTGGAGGTCTCGCTCAATAACACCTAACCTAATTTTACCCTTCAAAGACTGATAAACATTGCGTTCAAACCTGTGCGCTAAATCATCAAAATTACGATCGCCGCTGACCAATGTTTTTGTGTGGCGTTTTTCCATTACTGCAAACCATTGAAAAATGCCTAGTTTAAATAAATATAATAGAGGAAGCTCTGATTAACTTACGGAAGAACTTATCAGAGTAGAGGAAACTCTGATTAAATCATGAATGAGTTAATCAGACCGCCATAGAGTCGCCGAGCAAAATACAAACGTAGATAATGAATAAAGATACAGCTAAAACCCCTAGCCCAAGCGGCACCTCACCTAATGTGTAGCTTCGAATCACAGTCAGATATTAAAAACACCCATAACTGGTGTGTATATATGATCGAAACCCGATCGGGTAAGCTCTATACTGGAATTAGCAATAATTTAGCAAGACGTTGTAAACAACATTCCAACGGCACGGGGGCTAAGTATTTCCGAATGGATCGGCCATTATTCCTAGTTTGGTCAGAATTCGATCACGACCGATCCAGTGCCAGTAAACGAGAGATTGCGTTAAAAAAACTCAACCGGGCCCAAAAACTGAAGCTAATCCATGCTCAAACCAAAATTCTGTTATGAAATACCCTGATTCTTTAGCATGACCGTTGCCCGAGTTTTGCAGAGGTGTACACTGTAGAAATTATGATTTGCAGCAATTCCTGTAAAACATTAGCTGCAAATATTAATTTTTTATAGCAATGCAATATCGAGATGATTTGCAAAAAATATCATCAACGAAGCCTAACCTAGGTCAACATCGCTGTTTAGCTTTTGGAGTGCTGATTAAACTAGAGTCACTTCGATATAAATCGAGTTAATCCAAGGCTCTTTTGGTTGATATTCTTTTAGTTAGTTATTGAGTTGATTACTCAACACCTGTGTTTTTAAAGTCTGCGCGTTGCGACATAGACAAGAGCAACACTAGAATAAACAGATTACAGGTGCCAACAGCAATAAATTTAAAACGCCACAATCTGTGCGTTAACAACGAGGAAGTCCATGCAAGCTACTGCACACCCTGCTTTTGAGTCTATTCGTCAGCAATCCATTGATTCGCTGAATGTTACGGTAGAAGAGTACCGTCATACCAAAACCGGCGCACAACACATCCACATTCAAGCCGATAATCCCGAAAATGTCTTCTTAGTAGCCTTGCGGACAGTACCCATGGACTCCAGCGGTGTGGCGCACATTCTAGAGCACACCGCCCTCTGCGGCAGCGAGAAATACCCGGTTCGCGACCCATTCTTTATGATGATCCGCCGCTCACTCAATACCTTCATGAATGCGTTTACCAGTTCAGATTGGACGGCCTATCCTTTTGCGAGCCAAAACCGTAAAGATTTCAATAATCTGCTGGACGTTTATCTAGACGCGGTATTCTTCTCGCGTCTCGATCCTCTAGATTTCGCCCAAGAAGGTCACCGTGTAGAGTTTGAGAAGGCCGATGACCCTACTACGCCGCTGGTTTATAAGGGCGTTGTATTCAACGAAATGAAAGGTGCCATGAGCTCGATTCCGTCGCAGCTTTGGCACACCATGTGTAAATACCTATTCCCGACCACTACCTACCACTACAACAGTGGCGGCGATCCAGAAGCCATTCCTGACCTTTCTTATGAACAATTAAAAAGCTTCTACAAGAATCACTACCACCCAAGTAATGCCATTTTTATGACTTTCGGCGATATTCCTGCCGTGGAACATCAAGAAAAGTTCGAGAAGCAGGCACTGTCTCGTTTTGAAAAATTAAATTATCGCGTAGATGTTGGCGAAGAAAAACGCTATCACGCACCCATTAAGGTTCAAGAGTTCTATCCACTAGACGACGCTGAAGACAGTATTGAAAACAAAACTCACGTTGTTATGGCATGGTTGCTTGGGCCAAGTATTGATCTCGATTCCGTATTAAAAGCCCAATTGTTGAACAGCATTTTGTTGGATAACAGCGCTTCCCCGTTACAACACCTACTTGAAACCACAGAACTTGGCTCTTCGCCATCGCCATTATGTGGTTTAGATGACTCCCAAAAAGACTTGTCGTTCTTATGCGGAATTGAAGGTAGCGACAGCAATAAAGTAGAAGAATTCGAGCAGCAGATTCTTGGACTGTTTGAAAAAATCGCCGAAGAAGGTGTTAGCGAAGAACAACTTGAAGCCTGTTTGCATCAACTAGAGTTACACCAACGAGAAATTGGCGGCGACTCCTACCCCTACGGATTACAACTTATTCTGAGCGCACTTAACTCGGCGACACACCGCGGAGACCCAATATCACTATTGGACATAGAACCCGCTTTTGCGCGTTTAAGAGAAGCTGCCAAAGAGCCTAATTTTGTTCAAAATTTAGCGCGAGAACTCTTAGTGGATAATCCACACCGAGTCACGCTGGTGATGAGTCCGGACTCCAAAATTAACGCTCGCAAAACAGCAGCTGAGAAAGCTCGCTTAGCAAAAATGCAGTCTTCTTTGAGCGATGATGACAAACACAACATCGTGGATTTAGCGGCTCGCTTGGTTGAACGCCAAAATCAAGTTGACGACGAATCCATTTTACCGAAGGTAACCGTTGCGGATGTTCCCGAAAAAACCCATTACGTTGCCGGTAATTCCTCAAAAATTAATAACCACCCATTAACTGTTTACACGCCTGGCACCAATGGTTTGGTTTATCAACAAATTATCGTAAAACTTCCCGAATTAACTACCGAAGAACTGCAACTTTTACCGCTCTATTCTATTTGTTTAACGGAATTGGGCGTGGGCGAAAAAGACTATTTGGCAGCTCAACAATGGCAAGCACAAGTTGCAGGTGGCTTTAGCGCTTTTTGCAGCATTCGCGGCACCATTAGCGATGTACAAGATATTTCAGGACACCTAACGCTTTCGGGCAAAGCATTATTTAGAAATCAAATGCAACTCGCCGAACTCATGAAAGAAACCTTAGAGTCGGTACGTTTCGACGAATTAAATCGTATTAAAGAATTAGTTGCGCAAGTTCGTGCTCGCAAAGAAATGAGCGTAACCGGCTCAGGCCATAGCTTAGCAATGTCTGCCGCTGCTAGCGGCATTAGTGCAGGTGCCAAAATTTCACATCAGCTAACTGGCCTAGAAGGTATTCGGTTCATTAAAGCCTTAGACGACGACCTTAAAAATCCAGAGCAATTAAGTATTTTTGCGGAAAAACTCGCAACGATTCACAACAAAATAAAACAGCAAGAACAGCAATATTTTCTTGCCGCAGAACCACACAACAGTGAAAACTGCATTAAAAATCTTGAAAAAGTATGGAGCTTTGACGACCTATCAGGCACCTCTGAATTCAATTACGAAATCACGCCAGAAATTACTAAAGAAGCATGGATTACCAACACCCAAGTTAACTTTTGTGCAAAGGCCTATCCTACTGTTGCCGTAAGTCATCCTGATGCACCTGCGTTAACAGTCTTATCGGGATTTCTAAGAAACGGCTATCTACACCGCTGCATTCGCGAACAAGGCGGTGCCTATGGTGGCGGCGCAAGCCAAGACAGCAACACCGGTAGCTTTAGATTTTTCTCCTACCGTGATCCACGACTAGAAGAAACACTGTGCGACTTCGACGAGTCACTGCAATGGTTATTAACTCACGACCACACAGCGCAATCTCTCGAAGAAGCAATACTGGGCGTTATCGCGTCTTTAGATAAGCCAAGTTCACCTGCCGGAGAAGCGAAACAAACCTTCCATGCCGAACTTTTTGGACGCGATCAAAAACAACGTGAAGAATTTAGAAAGGGAATCTTAGCAACCACACTGGATGATTTAAAACGCGTTGCAAAAACCTATTTAACGACAGAAAAAGCAAGTACAGCAGTAATTACCAATGCAGACCAAAAACCTGTTATTGAAAAACTGGGATTATCTTTGAAGAAACTCTAAAAGTTATTGCTGCTTAAAGAGAATCAAGACACAAGGATGTGTCATTAACCGAAAACCAAGAATCCAAGAGCAATAAAACCGACTTCTTCAGCTCATTACCTACCCCATCATAAATCAACAAACTTAATTAAGCTCACCAAACCAAAATTTATTTCAACTACAAATTTTAGGCTTAAAAAGCTTGTTGATACATCAAGCAATAAGGGTCAATACGATTTTAAATTACGATAAGAATCTAGAGAATTCAAAAAATACTAAATGCTCCAAAATTGAGTCTTTTGAACGAAGAGCTTAAAAAATTGTTAAGGAAGCTCTAATTAACCTGGAGTTTCTCGCGACACAAAGATTTGTCGCAAATTTCAAGAACGATAAGAAATTGAAATTGTAAACAAATTGGAAGGGGTTGAAGTAGCTAAGAGCTAGTGTTTTGTCGTTTTATACCAGTATTTTAGCTGCTTTAGTAGCGTTTGGTGGTCTCTTCCATTGAAGCGCCATTCGCACTCTTTAAGAAACCAATAAAAATTATCTTGTTTAATTCCATTAAACTTTCGTAAATGGTGTTTAGCCTGATTCCAAAAGTTCTCGATTCCATTAATATGATTTGTATTATCAGCAAATAATTTCGAATGATTAATCCTCCGATGATGAAAATCACTCACATCCAAAGCATTGTAAGATTTAAATGTATCGGTGTAGACAATGCTGTCAGGTGTAACTTTCTCATTGATAATGGGTAGCAGAGTTTCAGTTTTGGCGTTGGGAATAATTACGGTAAAAACCTTCCCACCCCTTTTTAATAGGCCAAAAACTGCTATTTTACCTCCAGCGCCTCGACCTCTCTTACCTTTACGTACTCCACCAAAATAGCTTTCATCGATTTCGACTTCACCGGATAAATCGTATCTCGGCAATTTACTGGCTATCAGCTGCCTTAGTCGCATAAAAAAGCGAATGGCTGTATTGGCTTGTACTCCAAGCATTTCAGCCGCCGCCCGAGCAGTTGCTCCAACGACAAAATATTCTATAAGCCTACTTTGTTGCCTAGGTGTTAACCGGCTTTTTCTTGTATACATAAGCTTTAGAGTAGCCTCTATGGCTGCTCTTAGCTACTTCAGCCCCTAGAAAAATTTAACCTTAAAAATCCCGACAAATAGAAGAAAAACACAAAAATCTCTTGAGAGATTAGATAAAAAAACGCCTCTTACGAGGCGTTTTTTTAATAAGAAATCCCAATATATTCTCCGTTTACTGGTGAAAAGGCAAACAAAGCTGGAATAAAGACCGAATGCTCTCCATAAAGATAGTAAATCTGTTTCTCTTCATTAAAAGAAAAACCCTCATTACCGAATACTTGTCCAGCAAAAGGAGAAGCATAAGGGCTTCCAAATGAAAAGCTGAAATTATTTGTCGATGCATTATATTCGAAAAAGGAGGCTGAAAATTCTTGCGTTACCATCGCAAATCTTTCGGCATCTAGTCTTACAAAAAACCTTGGTTCAAGATCGATAATTTCATCATCAAAAACTCCACCGAATATTGTTCTAGCTCCACTGGTTAAATCCACAGAGATGATTCGATCAAAATCCAAGACCAATACTTCATTAGAATTTTCTGAATCAAACATGAAGTCAAGAGGAACACCAAAAGGTATACCAGAACCAGTTAATATGTCAGAATCTGTAGGATTTCGAAAACTTGGTTGAGTAGAAATAGCTACAATTTCTCCACTTTCTATATCAAGCTTATATATACCTGGGGTTGGCTCATCAAATGAAGAGAACAATAAGCTTTCTTCATTTTCAACTTTTACTATTTTTGAAATATTAAAGCTATTCGCAAAATCTGCGGACAACCTGCTAACAAAGGAAACAACCAAACTATCAAGATTCAATATATATAAATTTTCCTGTATTGAATCTATAAAATAAATATTCTCTCGGCTATCGTCAAACGTCATAGCTGTACTAAACCCAGAATAGGTCGTACCTGCCATATCTTCTTGTTCAAATAACAAACTCTTATTACCGTTAATTAAATTTACTTCATAGAATTGTATAGGTGAAGCAATACCAGTTCTTCGATCAGTAATTTGTAGAGGGAAATATGCTTTTTGGTTATCAAAATTTATGTTAATGGAATTCAAATTGCTTGGACTGTCAAAAACAGTGGAAAAATTGCCGATACCTCCTTCCATAGATAAAGGCTCATAAATACCACTACCAGATGGACTTAGTGAAGTAATTAGTTTGGAGTTAGTTAGATTATAAATCGAGTTATTTAACACACTAAAGAATATATCTCCCTCAGACCCAGCTTTAATAGAATCATCCCCTGCTTGCGTCAAGTCTAGAGATACAAGTTCTGTAGCGTTGGAATTTGCTAGATCAACATCAAAAGTTCCTGTTCGTGAAGTCAGAATAATTCTACTCATTGAAACTACATCAATTTTCTCAGGGATAATATCTATACCCATATCGGAATAAGTAAACAAGGTTGCACTCATGCCACTATCTATTTGGAAAAAATCTAACGATGTGGAACCTGCTATTAGAATTCTATTATTAAAAGTATCTAAAGCTAGATTATTAGGCGTATTTAAACCAATAGTCGCAGGAACTCCAACCTGTGGGTCAATGGTAAATACTCCTCGGCTATCGCGTAAATAAATTAGATTTTGTGATGAATCGAAGCCAAATATTTCAGCGGGGGTATTTGCGGTATCTGGCGCGAAGGTAATTGGAGTTTGAGAACGAATGCCTGAGGCCACATCAACCTCTAGAATTCGATTAACAGATGTATCGGATGTATCCATATAAAATAAACGCTGATTTATTTCATCTAACACGCCAGTATCTGATTGCACTGAAAATCTGTTCCTCGACCCGGATACCAAAGTAGCACCATCAGCTGTCAGATCACTAGAAACTAACTGATATATACCAGAACTAATATCAAAACGAATAATTAGTGTTGAGGTCCCAGAGCTATCCCCAGCAGAAAAATAAACTAAATTACCATCAGAACTGATATCCAAAAGCTGTGGATTCAAGTAAAGAAGATTATTAAAAGCGGTAATAGTTTGTGTTTCTGTATTGTTAGCCGTAGCATCCAACACTGACTGAAAATTATTGGCGCCTGGAACAACCGGAACTGTCGCACTCCAGAAATCTGGAAATTCAGTACTTCGAACAAGGCTTTGACCGTTGATGGTAAAAGAGAACATGCTAGCAGCTTCTTCTACGGTGACTTCGCCATCCTCTAAATCGATCAATTTCGCAACGGCTTCGAACTCAGTTTTACCCGAAGCTTGCAGTTCTTCCAACGTCATTTCGATTGCAATATTGCTGTTTTGCGTAGGAAATACGAGTTCGTGAGATAAAATAAATTGATTGGTTACCGATACTTGGAATAATTCACTAGTAGTCGCTCCTGAGCTGTTTGTCGCTGAAACTTCTACTTCATAAACATTATCGGCGTCGCCGTCCATGGGAGCTTCAAAATCGAACGTTTGTGAAGCAACCAAACTATCGCCAATATCAGAGATTGTGAAAAGCTGAGCATCAGCACCGCCAGAAATAGCTAGTGTGAGGTTATTACTTGCAACACCATCAGTAGCAGCTGTAATCGGTAATGAAAAGGGAGTATTTTCTTCTACCGATACATCCGTCGTTGACTGAAAACTAATTTCTACCACATTCCCAACTTCAACAGTAAATAGTGCCGTTGTTGCAGTACCTGTGCTACTGGTCGCTGTAACTTGGAGTTCATAGATATTATCGCCGTTATCGTCCTGCGGGTTTTCAAAATCGAACGATTGTGAAGCAATTAAACTATTCCCAGTATTAGAAACGGTAAAGAGTTGAGCATCAGCGCCACCAGTAATTGCGAGAGTGAGGTCATTGCTCGCAACGCCATCTGCCGCAACGGTAATCGGTAACGAAAAGGAGGCATTTTCTTGTACCGTAGTATTAGTAGCCGATTGAAAGCTAACTTCTATGATATTCCCAACTTCAACCGTAAATGGCACTGTTGTAGCGACACCTGTACTACTGGTAGCAGTAACTTGAAATTCATATACATTATCGCCATTACTGTCTAGTGGATTTTCAAAATCGAAATTTGCACTACTCGCAAGACTAGCTCCATTAAAAGAAAACAGTTCAGCGTCAGCACCACCAGATACAATAAGAGAGATACCGGTACTTGCTGAGTTATCCGAGGTAGCTTGCACTAATGCAGATAAGCTATTATTTTCGTCAATTGAAATTGAAGATGACGTTGAAATAGTCACCACCTCAGGTGAAGCACTGCTTCCGCCGCCACCTCCACCACCGCAAGCAGTCAAAACCAGTGTAGATAATACGACCGTTGATATTCTTGTGTGCACGATATTCTCTCCGTAATCGCTCGTGAAACCTTTTGATATATAAGGAATGGATACTAAATATTAAATAGTCAAAAATCCATGACCGAGGTTAAAAGTTGAAAGTTTTTCTAGAAATTTAAGTCATTAGTGTGATGGTAAAGCAGAATTTTTCGGTCTTTGATTAAAATCACTCAGCCTTTATAGACAGTTAAAATAGTCGTGCAGAACTCTATAGTTAGAATTTGTAAATATCACTGCCTAGCTAAATAAGTGCAGATATTTTATATTCATTCTCAAACACAACTATAAACATTTAATCTTAGTGAGCACTTTTTAATACAATAGCAACCTAAAAACTTCATTTCTCTTAATGACTACTAATTATGCAGAGCGAAAAGAGAACGCACATCGGCATAAAGACACACACAAAACAAATGTTAATAACTCATAAAAAAATAATTAACGCACAGCTAAAATCAAGCTACACCAAACAGTAATATTTAAGAATAATGCATTTTAAATTAACGAACTTAATCGTGGCCGACACAACTTAAATCTTGAAAAATAGTGCACTATGTCAAAAATCGCCTTCAGACCATGAATTGTTTTTATTCAACAATTACCTGCAATTAAACGTATTGACAATAATCAGAATATTTAAAAAACGGCAAAATAAAAAACCGGCTTTCGCCGGCTTTTTATTATTTTTGAGATACTGTATCTGATTCGTTGTAGTCAACAAACTCTTCGTCAAGATTTTCTTCGAATTCGTCTTCACGTTGATCTTCTGGAAGAAGTAGAGGACTGGAACCGACGGCATAGGGTTTTAATTCTGCGAAAATAGCAGGATCAACATTACCAATTTCTTCCAACCCAGTTTGAGCAGCAGCTACACTAGCTCCTGAGGTTGCGGCTCTTTCTGCAATCGATGAAATCCTAAAACCAGACTGACGAGGAATAGTACCAGCCAAAGAATTATTAACCGGAACGAACTCCTCAGAGAAACTTGAAAAGTTAATAACGTTGGTACGGAACGGAGTATTTTCACTTCCAATAATACCATTCGCTACCAAAGTTGCGGTTTCAGAAGTTAAATTCACCACCCGATCAACATTCTCACCAAAATCGATTACTGGATCGATTAAAATACTCGGCCCGGCATTTAAAAGTACTTCTCCACTAGAAGTGCCAGTATCAATCACATTCAAGAAAATAGTACCACTTAGCGCCTCAACTGAAACATTCCCACCCATGGTAGATATATTGGTGATTACAATATCGTTTTCATCTTCAATAGTTACAGAACCACCAGTGGTGGTAGCAGTAATATCAATAAAATCACCCGACAATGTCACGTCGCCCGTAATATCCATCAAGCTAATTGTCGATTGAGCAAACAGTGATCCCGACACACTTGCCGCACCGCTGATGGTTAATGGTGCATTATTGAAATCAAATTGAATATTATTGCCAATATTCAAGAGACTGGTATCAGAAAAACTAACCGCCAGCGGCGTGGAGATATCAACCAATCCAGTATTATCTTCAATAAAGTCGATACCACTGAACGCAAACTCACCAAAAGATGAATTACCATCGGTAATGGTAAATGGCGATGACTCTCCATTAGTAATTAGATTGTTGAAGCCAGATCCCGCCTGCAAACCACTAAAACCCGTAACCTCAAAGACTTGGTTACCCGCACCGGTTAAATTAACGCCCAGCACGCCATTTGAGTTGAGGTTAAAGGTTAGATCTTGATTTGATCCTGATAAGATTGCAGAACCTTCAGCAACAAAATTCTCAACACCTTCAAAAGCAGATCCATTGAGCTCCCCAAATACAACAGCATTAGCATTGATGTTGGTTATTTGGAAAGTACCGCCGCTCACCAGACTGTCTGAACCCGTTCCCGCATTAATCAAACCTGAAACGGAACCAGAACCTGTAAACAGCAAAGTATCGTTACCTGCGTCTGTTGAGATATTTGCTACGCTGCCAGAAACGGACACTTGATCGGCACCAGAACCGGTAATGATATTTTCTATGCCAGCAAAGGTATTACCATTAACGTCACCAGAATTTACCCCGGTTACATCAACGATATTATTGGAATTATCAAGCTGTAGCGTGTCATTTCCAGCCCCACCAATAAGTGAAGCCGTTGAGGTGGCAGTCAAATTAATTACATCATCACCAGCACCTAAATCAAGGCTGGTCAGGGCACCACTTGCAGAGAAATTAGCAGTATCAGTGCCAGAGCCAGTACGTATGATTCCAAAACCAGTAAAGGTAACAGAAGATCCACCGTCAACTTGCAGGCTACCATTATTCAAACCAGTGATGCCGACTAGAGTATTTTGATCAGAGCCAGTGAAAGTTGCAGTTTCATTACCGAAAAATTGCTCTACACCGGTAAATGATGCGCTCCCAGAAACACCGTCAGCGCCGTTGGTTATGTTTGTTAATTCGACGTTAGTATCTGATATTAAGGTATCGTTACCAGCACCTCCATTAAAGACCAAGACACTACCATTTGATATAAATTGATCAGCGCCTCCTAATCCATTTACTTGGTCTGTACCAAAAAATTGGATATTAAATGCGCCAATTTCGTTGCTGCCGAAATCTTCAAATTGATCGGCCAACGTTGTACCAACAATAGTTCCTGCGGCTTGAACTTGCTCAATCGAATTAAACGTAAATCCACCAACAGAAATCGAATTATCAGCAATTAACGCAATATTATCGCCTAGGCTATTAACAACTACGTCATCCGCAGAGGCACCGGCATTGACCACACCACCACCTACAACTGTTAGCGACGCATTAGCAGCTGTGGTAACAGATAGTTGATCAGCAACGGTAATATCAAAAATTTCTATTTCGTCTGAGCCAGTGATATCTGTTACTCGTTGGACAACTTCCACACCGGAGACGCCAATATCTCTTGAAGTAAAATCAACCGTATCTACTGAACTACCTAAAGCAATGGAAGTATTATTTACATCCAAAGTATCGGTACCACCAGACCCAATTAGACGCGAAACGCCATTAAAGCTAATCGAACCTAGAGAAACCTGCTGGCTTTGCACCGAAGAAAAGGATTCAGATAAAGAACTACCGGTTAATACACCCGTACCAGTGATATTTTCAACATTAAAGACGGAAATCTGGCTGGAAATAAAATCAACATCAGCGCGCGCATCAAGCACGGCCCCAGCTTGTGATAAGGCAATACTGTCACTCCCTGCCCCACCATCAAGCCCAATCACTCCTTCAAAGCTTATTCCCGCACTTGTAAGACTATTGTTGCCAGACAATACAAAACTATCCGAGGCATTAGAACCAATGAGCGACCCCGTATTTAAAACAGAAGACACACCGGAGAAGGTTATTGAATCCCCACCGAACTGAGTTTGAAGGGCGCCTATTTGCCCTTGTACTAGTGAAAACTGCCCTTGCTCACCAGATGCAACCTCAATAGTTGATGCACCAGAGATAGATTCAAAACCAGTAAATTCGATTAGATCAGAAGTTATAGAAGCCGAACCTAATAGAGCAGAAGACAATAAAGAAAGAGAACTACCTGTAAAGCCGGTAACTGAACCGACGTCTTGAAATAAAACACCCGATGCCGAACCTTCAGACGCACCAGTTACAGCAAAATCAAAGCTTGCAAAAGATGACACATTTCCAGAGTTTTGCACGACTTCCACATTAAATACATCAAGGCCACTGGTTAAATCTCCCGGAGTGGAGAAAATTCGGAAACCGGCAGCTTCTAATAACACGGGATCCAGAGTCGATCGCGTACTACCAGATCCAACTAAAATAGAGTCACCGGAGCCGGTTTGCCCTAAACCATCAATGGACGATGCATTTAGAATTGTTGTAGTAGAAGTGATAGTGGTACCAGTGTCATCAAACTGGCTGATAACTACGTCGACGGTGCCATCCAAATTTAGCTCTACTGTAAATGAATCGATGCCATTGGAACCTAGAGCGATACCACCAGATTGGTTAACACGCTCAAAACCGGTAATTGAGATATTGCCGTCGGCCAATTCAGAAATTGTGCTTCTGTTACCGTCAATTGCACCATCTAAAAGATTGATGGTATCCAAACCAGCATCGATGATGCCGTCGCCATTAATGTCTGTATCACCGGCGTCAATGTCACGAACACCAATAAAATCAATCGTATTTCCAGAGCCGTCAAGTAGGTCTAAACGAACAACGGTTTCAGTAGTGCCTTGATTATTTCGATCAACAACCGTGAAATTATCATCACCCGAAGATCCTATTAGATTTCTGGTATTGGTAACACGCTCGACATTATCGTAGTTAATCTGAGAACTACCGCTGAAGCGGAGGGAATTTACAGAGTCAAGTGTTACGGTTGAGTTATTGGCAAGATCAACAGTATCAGAACCGCTTACACCATCTACAAAGGTGATATCGCCGTAAATAATTCCATTACTGGTTACTTCTCGCGTACCCGTTTCGTTGAAGGTATCGTCACCAGAAGTACCGAAAAGATTGCCGCTACCGTTTTCAACACTCTCAATACCCGCAAACACCAAACCTGCGTCGTTAGTGAAGCTTGATGCGGTTAAAGTAATGTCGCTACCACTAGCGTCAACGGTATCTTGTCCTAAACCACCATCAAGGGTAGATACATTATTAAAGGAGGTTCCTGAAACGGTATTCACAGCGACAGAAGAACCAGACACCGTGTAATTCTCACCAGCAGATGTTCCGGTCAAAGTACCTGTGTTGTTTACAGCGCCAATTTGATCAAATTCAATACTGCCGACGTTAAAGTCACGGTTGGAGGTAAGCGCTACTGTTTGCGAGTCTAGATTTACCGTTTGACTGCCATCACCAATAACAGCGCCGGTGTTAAATCCAACACCCGTAAATGCATTCGATGTTACGGTAGTACCACTTAACGTGAGCGTGTCACCAATGGCTGAGGTTAATTCACCGATATTATCGACGGTTTCAATACCACTAAAGGTAACACCACTGACTTGTAAACCAACGGTAAGGTCTAGGTCTTGGTTGTTAATATTTAATGCATCTGTACCAGTACCGGCCGTTAAGGTGGTGATGTTATTAAAGGTAGATCCGAGAATATCCAGATCATTATTGGTGAGTCTGTAGGAGCGGTTGCCATTCACGCTGTCAGAGACAGAGGTAACACCATTAACTGTATCGATATCTGTGTAGGTAATACCCGATACGGTAAAGTCGGCAGTATTAAGACTGGCCGATGAGCCTGCGCGTACACTTAAGCTATCGGTTCCACCGTTACCATTAACTGTAGACACACCTTGGAAAGCGAAACCATTCGTATCAATTTGATTATTCGCGGTTTCATCAAAGCTATCATTTCCAGCGGTACCAGTTAGGGCACCAACCTGAGTTGCAGTTGTTACGTTTGTGTAGGTGATGCTATTACCACTGGTGAAGGAACTTCCACCTAGAGTTACGCCGGAGTTAATTACATTAACTGAGTTATTACCACCGCTACCGTTAATGTTTGAAACTTCACTAAATTGAATGGATTGAGCGGCAACTTGGTTTGCATTAGTTTCTACGAAAGTGTTGTCGCCAGCAGATCCGGTTAAAATTCCCGTATTGCTAACGTTTTCAATACCGGTCACCAAAACAGAAGAACCGACATTCAGAGCAGTACCCGTAAGAGTCGCATTACCAAAGTTAATATCTACAGTATCGGTTCCCGCGCCCGCCAGCAAATTACTAACATCGTTAAACGTGGTTCCAGCAACAGTATCAACTACAATTGAGTTACCATTAATAACGAAGTTTTCAGAGGCACTAGTTGCTGTGACGGTGCCAGTATTGTTGACGTTGGCAATTTGTTCAAAGGCCACTGCACCAACATTAAAGTCACGAGTAGACGTTAAATCTACGGTCGAGGAGTCTAGATTTAATGTCTGAGAACCATCACCCAATACATTATTCGCGTTAAAAACGATACCAACCTGAGAACTTGCGCTTAACGAACCACTATTGAACGCCAGTACGTCATTGGTGGCAGCCGTTAACGCGTTGATATTATTAATTGTTTCAAGTGAAATTAAATTCACACCATTTGTGGTTAATCCAATTGAAAGATCAATATTTTGACCACTGATATCGACAGTATCTGATCCACCAAGTCCGTTGAGAGCGCTAACATTCTGGAAGCTAGTACCCGCCACCGAGCCAACCGTGGCGGTTGTGCCTGACAGGGTAAAACTCTCACCTGCCGTTGTTCCAGTAAGAATACCAACGTTGGTCACGGTACCAATTTGATCAAAGCCGATACCGCTAGCAATAAA
>CALMJT010000161.1 GCA_937864365.1 uncultured Alteromonadales bacterium
CCATCGCTCATTTCAACAATAACATAGTTTGATCCAAGAACAGAGATATTACATACCTCTTCTGATTCTTTAATCACTACTGAATCGCCAACAGCAAAAAGCTCGCCAGCAACATATTGCTCACGAGCTTCAGATACAGGTTGGAATTCTACATGTTCACGGTAGTTGAATGATTCTTTAAGGCCCATTCCTTTACGAACATCATTGAATAGCTTATTGCCTTCTTTAAAGCCTTTAGGTAATCCCTTAGAGAATGTGGCAAAATCGTTTGATGAAGCTGCTGCTCTCATTTTAGAAGCAGACATACCAGATACATCATCAGCATCCGGATCACGTTCACCAGCAGAAACGACGTTTACTCCACTTTCAAAATTATAAAAACCAAAGCGTTGACCTTTAACACCATTGTATTTAGAGATCAATGCTTCAAATTCTGGAACTCTATCAGATCCAACTACCATATTAACTTTATTATATCCTTGGTCATATAGTTTAACCAAGATGTCAAATACGTTTTTAACGCTAGGGTCAATCATAACTGAACGCGCATGACGTGGGAACATCTTACGCATATATTTGACTTTAGTTTGATAGTCTAATGGATTTTTCTTTGGATCAGTTGATTGTGATGCATACACCAAGTATTTACCACCACGTGCTACCTTTGCGACAGCATCCAAAAGTTTTTCATGCCCAATTGTAGGAGGGTTAAAACGGCCAAAGGTAAAGGTGACTTCCTTGGTCGCCTCCGTCACATATTCGGAGAATCGCTTAAACATAAATTACTTCTCCGAAGACTGTAGTTTTGCACGGTCAGCCGCACGAACTTTAGGAAGTAATTTACGTGAAAGAACTTTTAAAGCAGCTTTACGGCGATTGACCATTCTTTCATAAGCACCGCGTGCTCCATATGAAAGATCAGACTTGTCTTTGCCACGAAGAATTTTCTTGAGGATAACCATTCTAGCACGACGACGAGCCCTACGAGCAAGAACATCTTTATTCGCTAGACGGCGTTGAGCTTTACGCGCTCCAAGTTTTACTTTTGCTTTATTGCGACGAAGGTCGGCTTTTTTCTTCATTCGTTGTTGAATGGATAGAACCTCATCTAATTGGTCTTCCGATTGAACTTCTTCAACAACGCCAGATGTATCGCTAGCACCACGCTTACGTTTTTGTGTGACGTATTTGATTTGCTGGTCTGTGCCAGGCTTATAGTCTACAACTGTAAAGTCTTTAAAATTTAACATTTCTTTTTCGCTCTTTCCATTAGGATCGGGTTACTGAGTCCCAGCCTTTAATAACGTCGCTACTAAAGTTGTTGGCAGAAAATTCCATTCTATCAACCAACTTTACTGCGCCACCTTTAAGGTGATCAATTGCAACAAATCCTTCCGCACCAGTAACCTTAAAACCATTCTTAGTCTTAATGAATGTATTGATGCGATTAAGTTTGTTTAGTTTATTTATAATTTTTAATTTTGCAGCAACGATAGCTTGTTGCAAATCAAACACCAATTTCAAATTCTTTTTATTCTCAGAAGAAAAGAATTGAAGGAATGTATTTCTCTTTTGAGCTACACCTTGTTTACCTTTTTCGGTAGAACGCTTTTCAATTTCTTTTTCAAACTTATCATGGATATATTTAATAAGACCTTCGGTGTGTTTAGCAGTATCTGTAATACGTTCTTGCTTACGAACAAAGGTATTATTATATGTCTCTATTGTTTGCGCCAACTCAGCATTCGATTCAATTTGTCTAAGAGTCGAAGAGGCGATTTGTTTAAAAATTCGTCCAGCATCAGCAAGGGCTGCAGTGACTTCCTCTGTGTCTGCTTTCGTAAGCGTAACTGTTCCAGATAGGTCTCGCAGTTCAGCGGATCGTGCCCACACGGATTTGACTTTTCTAAATTTTGAAATGTCGACCCCGTAAGAAGCTGACATACTTTCGAAGTTTTTGCCTTTGTATTCAGTATGGAATACAACGCCAATACGAGCCGATCGAATAGACTTGGCTTCCACGCTAGAAGAAGGAACAGCATATACAATGGTATTAGGATGAAAAGTGACATAAGACTCACCATCAATATTCTCCATTTTAAGATCATCCGATGTAAACATAATGTCGCCTTGTACGACACCCTTGATCCCCAGTTTTGCCAGTTCTTCAAGAGCGATTTTCATTTTCTTGTTTAGATCACCATTAGGAATATCTGCATCGATATCGGATTCGGTTTTATAGACTTTAGGGTTCTTGTTGAAAATGCCTTTTTTAGCAACAAAGAATTTCCCGTCAGTCGGATCAATCCCGGCGAAAACTGCAGGAGCTCCATCCCACTTGACCGTAACGTCAACTTCAGACTTTGTGTGTCCGGCCAACATGTCACGTAGGGATCTTAGAGCAAGGATTGCATCGCGGGCGCCTGCGACTCCACCGTAGATCACTTGATCTTCGATGTGAGTCATGTGTGTGTTCTTTTCTTCTGTCAGAAATTCGTTGAATTTTAACATCTTAGGAAACCTTTACGTATGGACCAGATAAATCAGATTCAGATGCGGCATAACCAATCATTGCCGTAACGATTGCATCCTTATCTTTATAGGTATCTACATAGTACATTAATTGAGCTGATAGGAATTTAGATACCCACCAGTTTTGATCTTTAGCATTAACTGCTGAAATAAATTCTTGTTCGGAGATTGCATTTCCTTTTTCAAAATGCTTATAGAATTTATAGAATTCTTTTAATAGCGCTGGAGTCTTGTTTACAATCTCGTTTTGAGCTTTAATCTTAATTCCTTGACGGGTCATGATAGCATTAATTGGTCCACCTGAAATTTTACCCATGTTAGCATTCTTACCCTTGATCTCACCTTGCCATGTAGATCCAAAGGTACGAAATTGAATTTCACCACCATTAAATTTAATATATGAGTCTCCAGATTGTAGGAATCCACGTTTACCGGTAGTCAATGAATCAAACTTATAGGTATAACGATTTGAATCAATGTTCTTAAATGCCAGATTAGCTGTACCTTTAACTTGTTTTAGAGATACGCCAATGATGTCTTCAGATTTAATAGCCTTCATCATCATAGCATTCAATTCAACAATGGTCTTTGCTTTTGTAAGATCAATTTTACTGCCAGCTTCAGATACCATATAAATGTCTGCTGGAGACCATTTGTTTAAGTTAGCAAATAGTTTTTCTGTTCTATTCAAAGCTTTCCAATGGTTTTCTAATTTATCAACCCATGAAGAACCACGATGGAAAACAAACTTTTTATTGCCGAATTGTTTCTTTAGTTTTTCTGCAGTCAATGTACATGATTGAATCCATTGATCTGGTAACTTATTGATGATATCTTCTAATGAACCATCAACAGCAAATCCGGTCTTGACCTTTTTAAATGTAGCACCAGAATAGTCTTTACCATACCAAGCAGCTGCACAATATACGCATTGAGCCGATTCAGCAAGAGTAGTAACTTCGGAACCAGCACCTGAACCACCACCTTTAGGTTTAGCATTTACAAATAGACCACCCGGCAATTCAGAACGTCCAATAGAAGATGATCCACCCTTTGGATTGTATTTCCCCTTGAACTTTTTGGCAATATCATTTAAAGCGCCAACTCGATCGCCATCGACAACAATGTCAATATTCTTACCTGCGACTTTTTTAATTTCATAGCCCATGTCCCGTAAAGCCAATTCGAGTTCGTCTACTTTCATTTGCTCCGCCAAATAAAACTTAAATGATTGCATGTTTATTATACCATAAGGTGTTGTTCCAGATCTATTTATAAGCAGAAAAAAACCGGCCGAAGCCGGTTTCCACGTTGCGAGGCGTGTGTTATTTGTTTTTGTTGAACTTACGTGCCAACTTAGTTTGCATACGGTATGCTTCCTTTTCCCACGGCTGACGTGAGTAGGGAGTATCAGTATGATCTTCATCCATCCAAAGTTGTTTATAACCACCTTTGTGACGTTCCTTTAGTTCACCTTTGGCGTACTGCTTTACGTGAACCATTTCATGCATAATGGTGTCAATAAGATCTTTTTTAGATTGCTTATTGTTTAGTTCAATTGTAAATGAACGAGGACGAATGCTATCGTCATCCCAAGAACAAAAGCCATGATATTCTTTGCCAAGGGATTTCAATTGGATAAAAATATCCAAAGAACTATAACGAGGCATCATTTCCTGAATTGCGAATTCAACAGCTTCCAAAGAGATTTGCTTTTGGGTTTTAGTGCCACCGCGTATTGAGATTCTATTCATAAGCCTTTCCATCAATCGATAGATCTATTATACCACAGCTGCGGCCAGATGTACACTGTCTAATGAAAAAAATTTTGAACTGTATCATTTTTGATACAGAAAAAGTCCAATGAAATCAACTACTTATACACTCCGTTTGAAATCAACTACTTAGGTGATATTGTTAAACTAAAGTATTACTATCTGCCAAGCCCTCAGAATGCCCTCTGATCACCCCAGATTCGTGGTCAATGGAAATTATACCATTCTTCTCAAGTGATCTCAGAGTCCCTTCTATGCCTATTTGAATACCCGTTTCAAATAGTTTCTTATTATTATGATTAGTAATATGATAAATGGATAATATCCACCATATTGCTAAAATGAATATCATCCAATATTCTAGAAACATATTAACCTTTATTATATTCTTCCATTAACTCTAGAAACTCATCAGTTAATAGACCATTAAATGCGTCATGAACCAGATTGACAGATTGAATATCATAACCACCAATATGCCAGTCATATTGACCTAATGGAGTATCATACATTTTCCAGTCATAAATGGTAGCAACAGTGCCATCATAAAATTGAAGTTTCCATTCGGCAGTAGTTTTGTCTCCACCCTTATAAGTGGGTTCACCAAAGATTTCTACCAACTGATCATAGGTAGCCATAATAAAACCTTTGAGAGAAGTGCCATTGGCTTCAACTAAATCAGAATTGATAAAAGCTTTAGTCATTTCGTTTCTCCATTACACGTTTCAATAAGTCATTCACAATTTGTTCGGCGGGATGTAGTCCAACTTCTTCCTCAATGCATTCATGGATAATCAAGTCCATGATAGTCAAAGCATCACATTGATCTTTCTTTGTTGGCAATTTATTGATAATCCCATAAGGATCATCAGAGTTCCAGATCAAATCTGCAATCACAACTTGTCGTTGTGTAAGACCATCCAACTTAATGACCGGATTGTTCTTCATATTGTTCCTGTTCTTCCAATTGTTGAAGTTGATCAAAAGAATTTTGATCAATAGAATCAATGACGCCTAAGACAAAAGGAAGAGGGACACCAACTACTCGAGCAATAACTTCAGGCTCAAAGTAGTTCATATACATTTCTTCAATTTCAAATACTGCTTGACCTACCTTAGACATATAGTCTCCTATTATCGACGACGAAGAATGTAAGCATCCACGTATTCGGCTGTAGCCAAAGGAAGAGATTGAGCAACCATGTGCTTGATTGCGCGATCGCTGATTGTAGGATACTTAGAACGAATAACCTCTTTAGCGCGATTAAAACGATTCGCGCCACGACCTTGAAGCTTGACATAGAAAGCATAGTTATAACCAGCTTTCTTGACCATCTTATTCATGTTCTTAACCATTTGACGCAGCTCAGTTAATTGCTGCATGTCAGAAGAAGACTCATAGTGGAAAGTACCAATATAAGCATCAGAACGTTTTGCATCAACTTTAATACCCATGATATAACTCCTTTTGATTATTCAGAACGAGAAGAAAAACGAACATCGTTATACGACGAAACTGAAACAAACCCGTACATTGCAACACCTTCTTGCTTGGTCAATTCAGTTTCCAGTTGATCCAAGGACATTGCATTCAAAGAATTCAAGTATTGAGTGGTAACAGTACCACGTTGGATTGCATGATCCGCCAGTAGTTCAATGAGTTCGTATCGTGTCATATTGTTTCCTTGTTAGATCTATTATACACTGTTTTTCAAAGAACGTAAACACGAAATGCTGACAAAGAACTTGTGTCTCCAGGGATCTGAACCGTAGTATCAAACTTAGCTCCATTTTGAGCCGGAACTTCCAAAGTCAACCAAGTGTTCAAACGCTTAGGATCTGCGGTCTTACCAATTTTGATATCCTTGATGGTAGCCTTACGAGTACCAGCTGCAGAGGTATAAGAAATTTTGGTGCCGATTTTGAGTTCCATATACATTCCTTGTTAAGATGGTTCTATTATACACCATCCAGACGGTTTGTAAACGGTTTTTTGAACTTTTTTCACCGCTGTATCAAAAAAGATACAGCCCGTAAGTAGTTGATTCTAAAGGACTTTTTCTGCCCTTCTGGAAATATCCAATGAAATCAACTACTTACGGGCTGTAATAAAATGGTATTAATTTTACTTAATTTTGATTCGGTCGTATCCTGTTGGGCTGACGATGAAGTATAGACCACTTTCTTCATTAAAGATGATGTCTCCTACACCGATATTTCTAAGAGCTCCAGAAATAACAATTTTAGAAGACATTCGATTAGTGTTAACCAATGACTTTACTTCATTCAGAGAGTTTGCTTCAATGTCTGCATTTTTAGCATATGATCCTTCAACAAAAGCTTTGCGAGCATTTGCTTGAGTAAAAGCATCAGATAGTCCATAGAATACAGACTGAGAAGCAAGAGCTTTATTAGTTTTAGAGATTTGATATACGTGATGACGTGCCATAAAGAACCCTTTATTCTTTATTTATCTTCTTGATGCCACGAACCCAATTGTCAGCGGCGTCTTCAACATAACAAAGAGCATATCCTGGGAAATTTTCTGAATCAATCATAGTCTTTCCTTTATAGTAATCAATGCCAAACGTATCTGTTTTAGTATCAAGAAAGATGACTGCTCGTTTGAACATTTCATCATCGTAGTATTCAGAGATCTCTTTAAACATATTATTCTCCTACGTACTTTGATGCCAGAGGAAAGATACCAAGAATAGCTTCAGCAACTGCTCGTGCTACTTCCATATGTTCCTTTTGAGTACCATTGGAGGAACGAAGTTCGATGTAATGAATCCAAGAACGAATAGATCCTTGCATATACATCTTAGAAACAGTATTACCTTCAGGCAAAACTGCACGCGCCTGTTCTTTAGCAATACCATGATCAATAGCCCATTGATAAGCTTCTTTAGCTGCGTTAATAACTAGCTTTTGCTGTTCTTCCCACATCCAAGCAAGACGTCGACCATCATCCGTATTCAAGTCAATATCAATGGAGTTTTGACGATTTTTAGTATCCTGAAGACGAGCTTCACGCAATACAAATTGTTCACCTAGGTCAGCGGGATTCGCATAACGCTGAGAGAATTCCTGAAATGCAAATGAACGATGACGAAGAATTTGACGAGCAATATCTCGCGTAGTTTCAATCTCAATCGTAGCTGATGCCATTTCAAATGGAGACCAGTGCTTATGTTTGGCCAAATAGTTCAATAGTTTTTCTGAAGTTTCAGTATTCAACTGATTAGATGGGTTAGATACTCGAGCGCAATACGCAATCAAGTCCTGAACATCTTCCATGCCATCTTGCATGAATTCTTCAGTAGGTTTAGTATATCCAACAAGTTTGATTTTCATAATTATCCTTCAAGTGCAACACGTTTCCATTCATCACCGACTTTAATCCAAAGCCGATTATCTTTTCCTACTGTCATATCAACACCATGTGTTTGTTTAGGCGTTGATGCAAAGTAGAATCCCGAATTACTTATACGATATTTTTCTTCACCTTCTGTGGAGAATACCATATCAGATTTAGATGGTTCTGGTTGAGGGTCATAGCTACCAGTAATACGAAGAGTAGTGGCATTAGATGGTGGAGCAAATTCGGATAGATCTTCTACCGGCTTCTTTGCTTCCTCAATAACAACCTTTGTTGTTGCTGCACCGGCTACTACAGCGCCAAGTAAACCAAACCCTTTTAAAAATCCTCTACGAGCATTCATTCTTCATCTCTCCTCAATTCAAAAATATAATGTCCGCCTCTGCGAGACTGGACCCAATTCAAATGCCACATCATACTGTTGTGTTGCATTTCCCGAATAATCGATTCATTACCGGACCAACCACCAGTAGATATATGATAGCGATATACAAGCTCAT
>CALMJT010000162.1 GCA_937864365.1 uncultured Alteromonadales bacterium
GAAACTCTGATTAACTTAGAGTTTCTAGCGACACAAGGATGTGTCGCCAATTTCAGGAACTGTAAGTGAATGAAATTGTGAAGAAATTGGAAATCGCATTTTCAATTTCTGTTCTCTGATTAAATCATGAATGAGTTAATCAGAGACTCCTATAAGTCTAATTTGCATTTTCTTCGGTTTTTTCAGAGGTTACCGAATCTAACAAATACATCAGTGACTTGTAAGGAATACCGGCGTGATGCGATAGACCAATCTCACAAGTACGACTGTTACTGTAGCCTTGTGTGCAGTTTTCTGGCAGTTGCCGTTTTAATGGTTTTAATGCTTGTTGATTTAACTCTGGCACAAACATACCCTTATCACCAGCAAAACCACAGCATTCAATATGTTCGGGTTCTATTACGTTATTTGAACACGCCTTAGCAATTTTGCGCAGATAATGTTCGCCACCCATCTTTCGGGTACTACAGGTAACGTGCAAGGCAACTGGGTCTGTTGTGGGCTCAAACTCTAGTTCGTCTAATAAAAACTCGGCAATAAATTCGAAGGTTTCGTAAATTTTTAATTTGCCAGCCAATTCTGCAATTTGAAAACGACAAGGACTGGTATCAAATACAATAGGCAACTCACCGTCTTGGCTAACGATTTTAAGTTGCTTAATTAGCTCATTGGCTTTTTGTTGTGCTAAATCGGGTAAACCTTTGCTGGAAAACGGCGTTCCGCAGCATAAATTGCTCAATTCATCGGGCACAATGAGTTTGTATCCAGCTTTGGCAAATACCGATTTGGCCACCTGAAATTGACTGCGTTGGTCTTTGTCGCTCGCTGCCGGGCCCATGGTTCGGCTGGCACAACTCGGAAAATACACCAGAGTTTTTTCTTCGTCATCGATACGATTCGATGCATAAATGGTCTCGGCTTTGGTGGGCCATTCTGAGTACCAAAGCGGTACCTTATCACTCACACTGTGTAATTTTTTACCAATACTGTTTGTGGTATCGGCACCTAACAAACGCGTTGCGGCGCCCGAAACAGCAAGACCTACGCCGGTAATTTTGGTTACCGCCGAGAAGTTTTCTGCACTCCATTTAGCAATTAACCGCGAATTTTTACCCAGGTTTTGTGCACGAATATCGCGAATTAAATCACCGGTATTAATTCCTACCGGGCAGCGTTGTGCACACAGTCCGGTAGCTGCGCAGGTATCAACACCATAATATTGATAAGAATGCGTTAATTCGGATAATTCTTGCTGTTCTTGGTCGCTTAACGAAGGTTGTGCATTTAATTTTTGAATTCTACGCCACAAACTAATACGTTGACGCGGTGTTAAGGTTAAGTCTCGCGACGGACAAACCGGTTCACAAAAACCACATTCAATACATTTATCAACAATATCATTAGCGGCAGGTAGTTCTTTTAAATCGCTAATATGTGCCTGCGGATTTTTATTTAAAATAACGCCGGGGTTTAAAATTAATTCTGGATCAATAATGGTTTTTAGCTTTTGCATCACCAGATAGGCCTTAGCGCCCCACTCTAGCTCTACAAATGGCGCCATGTTGCGGCCTGTACCGTGTTCTGCTTTTAACGAACCTTTTAAATCAATGGCAACCAGTTGCGCTACGTCTTGCATAAACTGGTCGTAGCGTTCGATCTCTGCTTGCGTTTCAAACGATTGCGTAAACACAAAATGCAAATTACCCGCAAGCGCGTGACCAAATATAATAGCTTCGTTGTAACCGTATTTATCAAACAGTTTTTGCAGTTGTGCTAGGCCTTCGTCCATTTTATCAATGGGGAATGCAACGTCTTCAATAATAACCGTGGTGCCGGTTTTACGCACCGCCCCCACGGCGGGGAACGTAGCTTTACGAATGGCCCATAATTTATCGTTTCGAACCGTGTCTGTGCTAAAGGCTATGGTTTGCGTGGGTTTAAAACTGTCGATAACGCTATTTAAACGCTGAATATTGTCTTGCAATAAATCCGCATTGGCAGCGCGAGTTTCTATTAATAATGCCGTCGATGAATCGGGATTATCGCAAAAAGAATCTGGTAAGCCGGGCTTGCCTTTTACGGAATTTAACGCGCGTTGGTCTAACAGCTCTACAGCATCAACGGGTAGACGGCTAAGTTCGGCAACTAATTTACAGGCATCTTGGGCGGTGGCGAATAAAAATAAACCACTGGCTTTATGTTCGTGTTCAACAACAGTTTTGTAAACCACGTCGGCCACAAAGCCGAGCGTGCCTTCTGAACCCACCATGAGGTGTTTTAAAATATCTAACGGATCATCAAAATCAACTAATGAATTTATGGCGTATCCGGTGGTATTTTTTAGGCGATATTTATGGCGAATTAAATCGGCTAATTCGGTGTCGGCTTTTACTTCGTTGCCAAGAGCTTTTAATTGCGACAAAAGCTCGGCGTGAGAAGTGGTAAATTCGGCAACACTTTGCGCGTCGCTGGTATCTACACGACTACCATCGGCCAAAATAATGGTCATGTCTTGCATGGTGTAGTAGGTATTTTGACTAACACCACAACACATGCCCGAAGCATTATTGGCAACAATACCGCCAATTTTGCAGGCGTTAATCGATGCTGGATCGGGGCCAATTTTACGCTTAAAAGTTTTTAAATAGCGATTAGCATCGGCACCCACTACACCTGGCTGCAATCGAATTTTTTCGCCGTCATCCAGTATTTCGTGGCCGCGCCATTGATCGCTTAATACAATCAATACCGAATCGGTAACGGCCTGCCCCGATAAACTGGTGCCTGCCGCACGAAAGGTAACCGCCACACCGTAGTGATGACACAGGCGTAATACTTGCTGAACCTGTGTTTGAGTGTCGAGCTTTAATACCAGCTCGGGAATGAGCTGGTAAAAACTGGCATCGGTTGCAAGCGCGCGCCGACGCGTAATATCTTCAATGATTTGTTCGGATTTTAAGATTGTTTTTATTTCAGAATAAAATCCGCTATCCAACTGAGTCATGCCTGTGTTCCTGTTAGTTCGCCAACAGTGGGTCTGTAACACCAAGAATATAGGTTGCAATTAAACCGAGTAAGCCCGCAAAAACTACGTAGTAAACGGTAGGAATAATGGTTTTACGCAGAGTTGCACCTTCTCGACCCACAAGGCCCACGGTTGCAGAAGCTGCAACAACGTTATGAATTGCGATCATATTTCCGGCGGCAGCACCCACCGCTTGGGTAGCGACTAATAATGCGGTTGAAATACCTAAGGTTTGCGCAGCTTCAAACTGGAACTGACTAAACATCATATTAGATACCGTATTCGAACCGGCAATAAAGGCACCCAAAGCACCAATGGTTGGGCTGATAAACGGGAATAGCTGGCCAAAAATATCGGCAAATAATTGCGCACTGGCCACTGGCATACTCGCCAAGTCACCCACGTTAACGCCGGAGTTAATCACAATTCTAACCATGGGTATGGTGAATAATAAAACGAATCCCGCACCTAATAATGTTTTGCTCGACTCTTTGGCAGCATAACCTAAAGATTTAAAAGAATTACTGCCGCGACAATGAAGGAATGCTGCCACCAACGCAGAAATTACCAATAAACCGCCGGGCAGATACAAAGGTGCAATACCCGCGTTAATACCGGCTTCACCTAGAATGCTTTTTGCAGTCCAAGAAATGCTGTTTGATAACGCTTTAATATCTGGGAATACACGAGTTGCCACCAATAAAAGCGCAACCAATAAATAAGGAACCCAAGCAATGACTGCATGCATTTTGGGATTGTAGCCGGTGTCTTCTTCTTTAATGGTTAGGGTACCAAACCACTCTTTTGGCCAAAGATTGGTCGCTTCAAAATCCCATGTATTTTTAGGAATTAAGAATCCATGTTTTGCCGCGGTAACCACAATCGCCATACTTACCATGCCGCCAATCAACGATGGGAATTCTGGTCCAAGTAATAAACCGGTGATCATATATGGAAGTGTAAAGGCTATTCCGGCAAACAACGCGAAAGGGATTATTTCTACAACATGCTTCCAACTTTTATCTTTGCCAAAAAAGCGCGTCAACATAAACACCATAAAAATCGGCATAAAGGTACCGATAATGGCATGAACTATGGCAACTTCGCTGGTGATTACCTGAAGAAACTGCGCCCAACTTGACCCTTGCGATTCAAGCGTAGCACCAATAGCAGCGCTGTCTAATCCATTGGTTACACCAATAACAATCGGTGTACCTACCGCGCCAAACGAAACCGGAGTACTTTGAATCATCATACCCATAAGCACGGCCGCTAATGCCGGAAAACCAATGGCCACCATTAAGGGGGCGGCAATGGCTGCGGGTGTACCAAAGCCAGAAGCACCTTCTATAAAGGTGCCAAAACACCAAGCAATAATAATGGCTTGTACTCGGCGATCGGGTGAAACGTGAGTAAAACCGTGGCGAATAACGCTAATAGCACCGGTACGTTGCAAGGTATTAAGTAAGAAAATAGCCCCAAAAATAATCCAAAGAACAGAAACAGTGACTATCACACCTTGTAATACCGAAGCCATTACCCGGGTTAAAGTCATCTGCCAAATAAATAATGCAATTGCTATGGTTGCCGCCAATGCCACCGGCATCGCTTTTTTGGCAGGCCACTGTAATCCTAAAAGTAATACGCCGCACAATGCGATGGGTGATAAGGCAACCAGCCCATAAATCCAGTCTGACATGGGTACATCTCCGTTTTTTTAATTTATTGTTTTATTGTGGTTATCTGGTTATGGTTTCCGTTACCGAAAGCTTTCACGTATATCAACGTAGAAGGCAAGGTTTAACGAGAAGCAGGACAGTACCAATCTGATCCCTGCTGATATATGATCAAATGGAAACAACATTTTTTCTTTTTTTTATATAATGACAAATCATAAGCACGGTGCCAAAGCCGATGACATATTGCTTTTTGCTTATGTTGTAGAGGCAGGATCATTTTCTCGGGTTGCTGAGCAGCTAGAACTGAGTAATTCAGTGGTTAGTAAGCGAATAGCCCGCCTAGAGCAGGCGCTTAATGCGCAACTGCTGTATCGCAGCACCCGCAAATTGAGTCTTACCGATGCGGGCATTGTGCTTTATCAAAAATCTCGGCTGGCTAAACTTGCCATTCAAGAAGCCGAAGATGCCGTAACCGGCTACGGTAACGAGATTCGCGGTAACATTAAAATCACCATGCCGGTGGTTTCTGCGCGTTTTGTCCTCAATAACGCCATTGCCAAGTTTTGCGCCATCTATCCAGAGATATCGGTAGAAATTACACCAGACAACCGCTGTTTTGATCTTATAAAAGAAGGCTTTGATCTCGCCATTCGTACGGCACACCTCGAAGACTCTAGCCTTATCGCGCGCAGACTTATCGATTCGCAATGGATTATTTGTGCAAGCCCAACCTACATAACGCGCAACGGCAAACCGGAGCAACCCGAAGATTTATCCGACCATAACTGTATGATTTATAAATACGAAGGTGCCGGACTCGATCACTGGGCGTTAAAGCGTGATAACGAAGATATTCAGGTGCATGTGCGCGGTAGCTTAAACGCAAACGACTTAGAAGCGCTAAGACAGGCTGCCTTAACGGGGCTTGGCATTGCGTATTTGCCACGTGTACTGGTGCACGAAGATTTACTGGCGGGAAGATTAGTCTCGATAATGGCCGAACACGTTGGTAAACGTTTAGGTATTTACGCGGTTTACCCAAGAACTCGCCTGCCAGACCTTAGAATTAAACTGCTGGTAGAACACTTACGGCAAGCTTATTTAGACAAGAAAGAATATTTTTATTAAGAAAGATTTGGAAAATTAGTACCGATTCCGTTCAACTGAAACTATTCAATCAAAACTGTTCAACTGAAGATTAATCTCACATCTGCCCTATTCTTTTACCTACTATTACCTACAATGTCGAAATTAAAGGGCTAAACTTACCCTAAGTTTTTTAAGGCTTGCTTTTTTTAAGGCATACAGAAGTACAATAAAAAAACAGAAGTACAATAAAAAGTGGTCAGAAGTAAAATAAAAAGTGGTCAGAAGTGCAATAGAAACTGGTGAGGAAATTATTTAAAAGACTGTTTCAACAATTCCAATAAAAAGCTGTTGAATTAATACTAAACAAGTGTTTTTAGAAAATACTACCGAATAGCATTAACAATAAAAACTTCGCTGCACTTAAAAACACGTCCCTGTGTTTAAGAAACCCGAGCAAAACCGAGTTTTTAACAAGATTTCTTAGAAATCAAACTTAGCAGAAAACTGTAAGTAATCCGAATCGATTCCGTCGATACCTTCATCATCAATAGAATAATTACCCAATTCAACGCCTACGCTTAATTTAGCCGTTAAATCAGTGATGTAATTTACTCCCCAATGCGCGCGCTCACGACCTAACACATCGGTTTCAGCTTGGCCGTAATAAACGGTTGAACGTGCAATATCGGTCCAAAAATGACGATAAGCAACCGCGAACGCATCGGTAGATTCAACTTCGTTGCGACCAGTATCGGGATCAACAACAACATCCGGCGTTAAACCCGCACCAACATAACGACCCGGATCACCCGTGGTAATTTGGAAACGGAAATCGTCTTTACCAAAGGTTTTAATTTTACCGGCAACGTTTAAGGCAACCGCAAAATCATCCAAACCACCCTGATCAACCTGACGCAACAAAGTACTGGCCGAGAAAGTACCCCAAGAATTGTTGTAGTTATAACGCGCTACAACATCTGGATTCGCTTCATCTGGATCAGCTTCATCGCCGCTTAAACCAACTGCACTGGCCGGAGTACCAACATCACCGTCGCCGTTGGTCTCTGGGTTTTCAATGGCAAACTGCCAAGGACCTGTGGTATAGCGAACTTGCACCTGACGAACAAACGCTTCACCCACATGCGGACCACCAAAATCCAAAGATTCTGGTAATGCTTGTAAAGGCATAAACGTAGTCCAAGTTTGACCCGCTAACCAATTTTTGTACGTTAAATAAAAATGTCGCAAACGAGGATTTGAAGAGTTGCTCACCACTTCGTTACCGCCGCCACCGTATAAATCGAATTCTACGAATGCAGAGACATCTGGATGTTCTACTTTAAAATTAATGCGTGATTCACGAACGTTAAAACCCGTACGCGAAGTTTCACGAGGAGCCCCACCAGGAAAGTTAGCGACCCAATAATCTTGATAAGCAATATCACCGTTAACGTGGCGAACATCTACTTTGGTATAGCCACCAAAACTTACTTTTGCAGTACCCGCAGAGGTTTCTACACTCACCAACTCAACAGCAGCTTGGGCAGAATTTAGAACGGCTGAACAACTAAAAAGAATGGCCGGAAGACAAAGCCAAGTACGATTGGAAAAAGACATATCATTCCCTCTGTTTGTTTTTATTGTTTGATTACTGAGAATCCAGTGGGAATATAGAAATAAAGAATAAGTCGATAAACAAAGTTTAATACGAGAACTTTTTCCAAAAATTAGCAAATGGAAAAATTGGCGAAAAAATAAGAAATATTTAAGAGGTGTAGACTAAAGTATAACAGGCAACATTTTTCAATTTAAATACAGAATTAGTCATAATTTTAGAAAAGAACGCAAATTACAATAACGTTCATTCTAGCGCATGTTATTTAACTAGCGTTCTATCAAAAACAACCACATCACTTAGAGCAAACATGTTTAAAAAGTTCATAAACATAAATACAAATTTTTGTTAGACAATAGAAACTCTAAGAACCACTCATTAACTCTTCCATGATTTAATGAGTGAATAAAAATCAGCGGACAAAATCAAAAAGATACTTACTGAGTTCTTCACAATTACAGTCACCTACCGTTCTTGTAATTGATGACACATCCATGTGTCGCTATAAATTCAAAATTAATCAGAAAATTCAAAGTTATTCAGAATTTCTTACATTTAAACAATAGGAACCTCTGATTAACTCATCCATGATTTAATCAGAGGGCAGAAATTGAAAATGCGATTTCCAATTTCTTCACAATTTCAATCACTTACCGTTCTTGAAATTGGCGACACATCCTTGTGTCGCGAGAAACTCTAGGTTAATCAGAGTTTCCAATAAATTAACCGCCAAATTACGGTAATTTCTCTGTTACGTAAGCTTGTCCTAATTGATTCACTTCTAACGTTTTTAACTGCGCTAACAAACTAATGGCTTTATCGATTATTTCTGCATCAGAATAATTAGCGTTTGCCACCGGCGTTGGAAATACTGCGTTGTACTGCAATAAATTGGTGATTTCGTTGGGATCAGAGTTCAAATCGTATAATTCATACTGAGCCGGTAAATTAATGTCTACACTGTCAAAATAACGTACTAGCTTCCACCCGGTTTCTTCAATAATTGCATGAACATTGTTCGGGTGAGCTACCGGGCCTTCGGTTAACTTTGTCAGTTCACTCGAATTACCGGATGTTTTTGCATCAGTAATTAATTTATGAACCAAGGCATTGAATACACGAAAATTAGTTAGTTCGTGTGAGTCATCCTCAAAAGTTGAAGCCTGAGACCGGCCGGGCGGCGGTAAAGGTTCAGTAATTGTATCGTGGGTTATAAATAAAACACTTTTACGAGCATTATTAACAGATTTTTTATGATTTTGTATTAAATCACTGAGATTTTCACCAACAGGCATCGGAGCAACTTCGTACCCTTCTGCCAGGAGTTTATTTTGCAAATTGGGCATATCCTCTGTGGTAATGCCGGCTAAACCTAAAATTGTCGGTAAAATATCTATGTGGCTGGTAATCTTATCGATTTGTTGCAAACCATTGGGAACTGAATGCATTGATGTTGGATATTTAACAACAACCGGTACATGAATTACCTCTTCATAAGCCGAATGCCATTTTTCCATTAAAGTACCATGTGAAGCGCCGTATTCACCATGGTCGGGACAAAATATAATAATGGTATTTTCGGCCTGTCCAGAATCTTCAAGTGCTTTCAAGGTTGCACTGATATGCTCATCGACCTCACTGATTAAATAACCGTAATATTGCATAAATGCACGGCTTGCTAACTCGGGATCTGGCGTAAGAGAAAATGGCAAACCAACATCGTTCGTATTTAAACTGTAGGCTACAGCAGCAGGCAATTGTTCTTTACGAGTAATTTTACCGTTATCTAGTGCCTGTTGCGAAACCATGCGCCCGCTTTTGGCAACCAAAGATAAACCCATTTTATATTTGTATTCGAACTGACAAAAAGGCTTATTATTGTTTATTAAGTCTTCATTCCAGTTTGGAGCTACCTCAGCGTTATTCTGCGGAAAGGACTTTTTATTTAAAGTAATTGCCGTGGTTCCACCAAGCGGAATATTTGCCTTAGTAACCGCCTTAGGCACTGCTAAAGTATAGGATGCATCTGCTAATGATTGGTCACACACGTATCCGGGCAATCCAGGATAAGATGCAATGTCATGTGGATTAGTAAAAGAAGCAACCGCAAACCAAGGCGTAGGAGTATCGCTGGGCGATGGCGGATTTACGTTTGGCTTACCTTCAGCTTCTGCAACATTTGCCCTCGCATTTGCAATGCTGTAAGGAATACCCAAACCTTGACGTTTTAAAAACGCGCACACATTATCTGCAAATTGATAATCACGATAATGTCCCAGATTATTCGGTAAAGCGCCGTGAGGATCAGGATAACTCAACTCCCAATCACTAAAACCGTAATCAACTAAGCTGCTGGTTTCCTCTCCCGAAATGTGCCATTTACCAAAATAATGTGAGGTATAACCGGCGGATTTCATGTACGAACCAATGGTTGGAAAACTTTTTTTAGGCAACCAAGGAAAGTTCTCATCGGCACCATCTTTAAATAAACCATCGGTTTGTAGCACGCCGGTTTTGGTACCATACTGCCCAGTAAATAACGCAGCCCGACTGGGAACACAAGCACTAGATGCAATGCGATGGTTTCTTAATACAACAGAATTCTCCCGCAATTGCCAAAGGCCAGGAAAATACTGTTTATATTCGTTAGCATCATTGTTGCTACCCTGAAAACCAATGATCTTTTTCATAGGTTCAACAAAGCCGTGATTATCGCCAAATGCAAATCGTGGAAATCGCATTTGATCTACCATAATCATAAGAATATTGGGACGTTTAGAAGAAGTCATAGATCGGGATCCTTTTAAAAGACGGTCATAAAATAATTATTTTTTGTGTCTTATAAATTCAACATTAAGTACGGCATGTAAAAACAATGATTAACCGAGAAATTTCTATCAAAGAAGCTCTTATTTAACAGACTCTCATTAAAAAAGACTCTCACTAAAGCACTAAAGAAACTACTACTAAACAAGACCTCATTAAGTAGAAGACGCCAATTAGCACATGTTCGTTTTTTAAAGAAAATCGGTAAAAATACAATTTTTATTTTTATACAATTTAAATTATTTATAGATATGAGAATTAGTAACGCTTCTATCTGCCATAAAACGTTTTAGGTTAGTCAAGGCTTTTTTATTTTGAGCATTGAAACAATCTTTTACGGAAATCATCACGATCACTCATGCTCAATAAATTTAGGTGAAAACAGCTTCTGCAGCACCCAGAAAAACATACAAAATAAAACCAACATTTAAATTGATTAAATCAAACCAAACAATAACTGTCCCAACTTATCAATCCGTAACTTAACATCTCAGACACAAGCAATGAACAAACATTAAAAATCATTTCACAAACAAAAATCAACGACTTTATTAAATTATTAACGACCAATACCCAGTTGAGATATCGCAAATTTAAATATCAAAAAATAAATATTTAAAATCATAAATATTCATCTCAATCTATTACATTCAATTACACATTAATGACAGACATATAATAGATTACCAATTTAATAGCTGAAAAATTATATCAGCAGAAACTGTAATATCATTTAATAATCCTAAAATTAAATACATATTAA
>CALMJT010000163.1 GCA_937864365.1 uncultured Alteromonadales bacterium
CCGAAAGCACATATGGTGAACTGTGTCAGTCACCACACGACCCGTTATCGGCACTAATAGCGGTTCAGGAGCTGTTAGTTTAAGGAAAAACACGTGATTCTGACGGATGTGTTAACAACAGGCATTGATGTCCTCCTTGATCAGGAGGCGGAAGCCCATCAACTCAAGGTAGCTGCTGAGGCGGATGCTTCCGGAAAATGGGCGTTTGTTGGTTCCCGTAGTGATGGTGCAGAAGCACTGGCTGCGTATTCGACGCGTCTTAGCGAGATTGATCTGGTGTCTATGGGAAGTCCATTGAATCTCTTCCCGGTTGTCGAAGGAAAAGCGCATCTTTATCCATGCTTTGCTCTGACCTTTAGGGGAAAAGCAGACTTTCAGTTGACTAAGTCGAGGATTTTAATGGCGGGGGGCTATATTGTGATGAGCAACACTTGTTTTTCAGAGTGTCCCGTGTTCGTTTTTTCAAAAATAATTATGCCATTATTATGTTATTCCTTAAATAAATTTGGATATTTCAAACAAGGTTGGCTGATTTATGTTGTCTAGGTTGTTAAAAGGCGTTGGCGCTAACAGTTTTTCCCAGATAGTAACAATAATTTCTCAATTGATTAGTGTTCCTGTGCTCATATCTGGATGGGGAGTTGAAAAATATGGTATTTGGCTTGCTCTGAGTGCTGTTCCTGCATATCTTGTTACCGCTAATTTTGGTATGGCAAATGCTGCAGCAAGTTATATGACTATGGCAGTTGCTTCCGAAGAAAAATCCAAAGTAAGAAATTATTATGATACCGCCAATGTTTCGACAGTTTTTATGTCCTTTTTATTGTTGTGTTTAATTTTTTTGGGATATTTTTTGGTCTCGGAGTTTAGTTATTTTAATTACATGCATGATGTTCAAAGATATTCGTTTGTTTTGATGTTGTTATGTTTGGGCGTAGTGGTGAGTTTATTTAACCCTTTATGGGATGCCGCATTAAGATGCGTAGGGCTTTACCATTATGGTGTTTTAGGGTTTTCTTGTTTTAGATTGCTTGAGCAGATTTTGCTATTTTTTGGCGTTTTATACTGGTCTTTTGATTATGAAGAGTCCGCCATTTCTCTGTTAGTGGTTAGATTGTTGAGCTTTCTATTTTTTTATTTTTTTGTTTCTTCCTCTATCGTAAATTTATCCCCGTCTTTTAATGGTTTCAGTAAAGAAACATTCAAATATATGATTCGTCCTGCTTTGGGACATGTTTCCATGCCACTAGGATTTGCATTTGCAATTCAGGGGGCTGTAATTGCTGCTGCCTCAATTACTCCTACGTTTGCAGTAATGTATTCGTCTACACGAACCTTAGCTTCAATTATTCGGCAAGTAGTTTTGGTCTATTCCAAATCATCTTGGCCAGAAATGTCTATGGCGTTTGGTTCTGGAAATAACTCTTTGGTTCGAAAGTTATTCTGGTGGGGTGTTTGGATTACATTGATTATAAGTATTTTTCTGGCATTGCTAGTCTGGCTTGCAGGAGACTGGTTTTATGCCTTCTGGACTAATGGTGCCCTCAAGTTGGATTGGAGAATTTTTATCTTTGTCTATTTGTCTGTTATTCTATCTTCAATCTGGAATCAAATATATATATTGCTAGCATCAAGAAACGAATTGTCTGTATTTTCTATTGTTTTTATTTTTGTTAATGTTTTGGCATTTTTTTTGGCGTATATGTTGAAGGATGAGGTATGGATGATGACTGTATATCTTGCCTCTGAATTTGTTATGGTTTTGTCCTCTTTGGTGATAGCAAAAAGGTATGTTTTATAATGAAGATGTACATCTCTAGTTTATGGCCTATTCGATATTCTGGTTCGTTCGGGAGTAAGGAGTTTTTTAAATATTGGCTAAAAAGAGTCTATCATATCAGAAGTCTTCTTCGCTTGGAGCTGCAGAGAGTGAAATTTAGAAAATCCCGCCTTGGGAATATGTCTGTAATTTCCTCGAAGGCTGTTTTTGTTGGCAGAAGAGAGAGATTTTCACTTGGTACGGAGAGCTTTGTAGGGGCAGCTAATATCCATTTAAATAGTGAGGTTGTTATTGGTAATTTCTCTGTTGTAAATGACGGTGTTAGAATATTAACAGCTTCTCATGCTGTCAATGACCCTAAATGGAGACAGTGGTCGAAGCCCGTGATTATTGGTGATAATGTTTGGATTGCAATGGATTCGATTATTTTACCAGGGGTGACAATTGGTGATGGTGTTGTTGTCGGTGCTGGTTCTGTTGTAACTAAAAGTATCGAGCCATACTCGGTTGTTGCTGGTAATCCTGCCAAAGTTATCCGGCAACGAGAAGTATTAGATTTTACATACTCTCCAGTCAGATTTATTGCTCCATTTGAGGCATGGGTGGGGAAGAATATCGATAGAGAAGGGTTTTAATTATATGTGCAAATTCTCAAAAATATTAATCGCTCATCCTGGTCTTCAGCATTCTTATCAGTTAGCAGAAGGCGTATATCGTAATGGTGGTTTGGGGGGGTTTATTTCAGGCGTTCCTGTCGCCTCATCTAATGATGAGTGGTGGTTCTTGCCAGAAGCATTTAAAGAACGTATAAAGTCTGTTTCTATTCCTAAGGAATATCGAAAGCATCCTATCTATTGGCAGTTAGCAATTAGGCTTGGTGCGAAAATATCCCACCATCCCCGAGCTTGGCAGCATAAAATGTTTCATGCCTTTGATAAATATATCGAGAAAACAATAAATTTTTCTAGGTATGATTGTATTATCGGCTTTGAAAATAGCTGTTTTAATTCCCTAAGAAAAGCAAAAGAAAATGGTATTTTTTGCATTCTTGATGCTCCATCTATCCATCCATTGACTGCGGATTCTTTAGTGAAATTCGACAATGGTAATTATGGTAAGGAAATTCTTGAGCGACGGCTTTTAGAAATAGATATTGCAGATAGAATTATTACTTGTTCTGAGTTTGCAAGGCAGACCTATATTGATAATGGTGTATCGCCTGATAAGGTTGTAGCCTTAATGCTCGGAGCTACCCCTCCCGTCGAAAATATAAAAGTAGAACCCAAGAATGTGCCTGAATTTATTTTCGCTGGTGCCATGAGCTACAGAAAATCAATAGATTTGATTTTGGATGTGTTTTCTGAATTATCTGGAAAAGCTCATTTGAAGATAGTCGGTGGAAGTGAAAACGCAGCTTGGATTAAAAGAGCTAATAGTATGAATAATGTAGAGTATTTAGGAATGCAAGGGCAGAGGTCCTTATTCTCTCATTTGGCTGCGGCTGATTGCCTAATTTTGCCATCACGATTTGATTCTTTCGGTATGGTTGTTGCAGAGTCATTATCTGTTGGAACACCTGTGTTAATTTCTGAAAATGTAGGTGCAAAACAAATACTGGAAAAATATCCTGGCGCTGGCTGGTTGTGTAAACCTGATTTTAATTCGCTAAGAGACACTGTAATGATGCTTGTTACAGATAGTTCTTTATTGGAACGTGCTAGAAATGAGGTTGGCCCTGTAGCCGACTATTGCTCCTGGAATGGTTATTACATCCGGGTTTCTGATTTTCTCGAATCTATTTAAAAATAATTAATATGTCTGAAAATATTAGATTAATTCGTCACTCTGGTCGTAGTTTGCCTTATTATCTTGTGTGCGGAGTTTTTCTTATTGGAATATTTGAAGGTGCTCTCCAGAAATGGGTAGGGTTTCCTTTAAGTTTATCCGTTGTTATTCGAGATTTATTGGCTGTCTCACTGATTTTTTATGCTGTTATTTATTTCAAATTCAGACAGATGAGATCGCTTTCTTTGGTTCTTTTGATATGGACTATTCTTGTAATATTGTGGGGTGGTATGCAGTCCATATTTATGGGTGTTCCATTGGCTGTCTTTGGCAGCGGCATTAGATTTTGGTTTCTATATCTTTGGTTTGCTATTGCTGCTGCTGTCGTATTTAGTGTTGATGATATTCGAAAGTTTTATAAATTATCATTGAAGGTAGGTTTGTGCATAGTTGGACTTGCTATAGTTCAGAGCTTATTACCACCTGATAATATTTTAAATGTACAGCCAAACTCAATTGATGAGTCCAGCATATTCCTTTTGGCCGAAGGAGTTGTAAGGGTTACGGGGACTTTTACGTTCACTTTAGGGTATACAGCATTTATCGCTTTTTTTGCATGGGTGGCTATTTCTGAATCATTGAACCCATTAATGAGTCGCGGTATTGCAAGTGCTAAAAGTATTATATTAATTATTGCGCTCGTGATGGCTTTTGCTGTATCTGGGTCAAGATCGTCTATATTGTGGGGGGCAATTTTTTTCTCCATTTTTTTCTTGTTTCATCGGGGAGAAATTAGAGGTGGGATTATTGCAAAAAAAATAATTATCTTAGCTGTATTCTTTGTGCTTGCAGGTGGAGCATTTATTTTTTTGTTTCCTAATTTAGTGGAAGCGTATGAAGTCAGGTTCAGAACTGCTTCTGAACACGAGGATTTTATTGGGCGGATTGTTATTTTTTTTGTTGGGGAGCAACGGGTAGTCGATAATTTTGAAATGTGGGGTCATGGTCTTGGTGCTGGTACTAATATTGGTAGCAAATTTCTTACGGGGTCGACGGACGGTTTCTATCTATCAGAAACTGAGCAGGGAAAAATTATTGGGGAAATGGGAGTTTTAGGTATATTTTATGTTTTTTTTAGAGCTCTTATTGTCCTAAAAATTATTTTTTGGTCTTTTCTTGATTTAAAACGAAGGATCGATGTTGGACTGGGAGCAGCTGTTATTTTTTATTTGCTTTTTCTCACTCCTGTGAGTGGTCAAAATAGCGCGAATTTTATTTTTTATATTTGTTTTATGTATCTTTTGTTTGTATATAAAATCACCTATTTAGCGTGTAATAACAAGGAGACGGTATGAAATTTTGTATAGTTAATGCCTACGGCCGTAGTAATCGAGGGGACTCGGTTCTACTTGACGAGTGTATTTCTGAAATCCGCGCTTACGACAATGAAGCAAAAATTTCTTGTGCACTTTTCTATGGCGTTGATGAGGCTCTTTCAGTATATCCAGATATTAATTGGAGTATCAGAATCGGCAACTCTCGTACAAAGGGGATTTTGGGAAGAATTGAAACAATTTCTTATATGATGATTGCTCTGCTATCAACGGTAAAATGTTTTTCTTTTTTAATTTCTATACTACCAAAAGATCAGCAGACTACATTTTTGTCAATCAGAAATGTTGATGTTGTTGTCAGTGCGCCAGGTGGTTATATTCATGATACCAATTTTGCCTATTATGTTGCCTTGCTTCATATATATCTTGGTATTTTAATGAAAAAAAAAGTAATTTTGGCTCCTCAAAGTTATGGGCCCATACAAAGCAAATTTGGGCGTTGGATTGCATCTCATGTATTAAGTAAGTGCAATGCTGTTTGTAGCCGAGAATTATATTCGCATAATTTTTTAGCTAATGAACTATCCGTTCCTAATGGTGTTTTGCGTCGTTGCGGTGACAGTGCATTTTTTAATTACCGTGAAAATTCAAATTTTCCAAATGTTAGCGATGAGTACAAAAAAATATTGTTTGGAGAACAAAGAATTCTCGGAATTACAGTGGTCGGATGGAGTTTTCCTCATCGCAAAAATGCTGCCGAAGACTATGAAAGATATGTTACTGCGTTTGCTAGGGCTGTTGATGAGATAGCATTTAGACATAATCTTAAACCAGTTGTTTTTAACCAAGTTGATGGTGATATGAGTACAGCTCGTATTTTACAAAGCAAGTGTAAATCTGAAGTTTATGTTGATAGTGTGAGCAGGGAACCTGAATTATTAAGACCCTTGATTTCAAGATCTTTTGTATTTGTTGGAACCAGGTTTCATTCATGCATATTTGCAATGATGGAGGGAGTACCGACAATGGCGATTTCATATCTTCCAAAAACTGAATTTATCATGAAGGATATCGGATTTTCTGATAAGTATGTTGATATTAACTCAGTTGATGTTGATAAGATTGTTAAATGTGTTTCGTGGGATGTTGAAAATCCAGAAGAAGCAAGGTTGATATTGTCTGAAAAACTAAAGTTGTATAGAGATAAATTTGGTAGGCTTAGTGATGTTTTTTTGGAGGAAGTGTGATGCATATACAGGTTGTTACTCCATCGCTTAGCAAAAAATCTGGTGGTGTCGGAATTGCAGTGCTAAATACGTATTCACATTTTTCTGAGCTATTTTGCGATGATAATGTTGAAATACTATCACTTCATCCTTACGATGATGATTCTTCGAGAGCCGAAAGGCTAAAACTTACATGGTTTCATCGTTCATTACTTTCTCAGCTTGGCTATTCAAAAGATTTGATAGCCTATGCAAGAAACATTGCTCCTGATGTTGTGCATACCCATGGAATTTGGATGGCTACAAGTGCTTATCAAAATAAGTTATCAGTCTTGTACAACACGCCTGCAATTATCTCTCCTCATGGAATGCTTGATCCATGGATACTGTCTCGTGGTTATCACAAAAAAATAGTCGCACGATTGTTGTATGAAAATAAAGCCTGGAAATCATGCAGATTTTTCCATGCATTAAACAATCGAGAGGCCGATGCTATTAGGTCAGTAATTCCAAAAGCTGATATCGAAGTTATACCCAATGGTGTTGATGTTCCTCATGAATATGTAGAAAAATCTTACTCTGTAGTTCGCAAAATATTATTCCTTGGCAGATTCCACCCTAAAAAAAATGTCCATTCTATTGTTGAGGCTGTGAGTCTGATTGATTGTAATGAATACAATAGGAGGCCTTTTGTATTGCAACTGGCGGGCTGGGGGGATGAATCTTATATTTCTGAATTGAGGGGGAGAATCGCTGAAACTTATCCTGAACGATTTGAATGGATAGGTCCAGTTTTCGGTGAAGCAAAAAAAGATATTTTTAATAATGCACATGCATTTTTACTTCCTTCATTTTCAGAAGGTTTGCCTGTTGCAATACTTGAGGCTTGGGCTTCTGGCTTAATACCTTTGATGTCGGAAAATTGTAATCTAAATGAAGCATTCTCTGAGAGTGTTGCTATTAATACCGGTGTTACACCTGATTCTATAAGAGCATCCATTCGGGAGTTTATGGAAATGAGCGACTCTGAGGTGCGTGACGTATCTTTGGCTGGCTATGGTTATGTCAGGAAGTTGTATAATTGGAGTGTTGTTTGTTCTGCTTATAAAGAACTTTACGAAGAGGCTTGTAGCTAATGAAGGTTGGTATTCTTACTTTTCATTTTAGTGATAATTATGGGGCGCTTTTTCAATCATATGGGTTAAAACAGTATCTCGAATCCCTGGGTTGTAATGTCGAGTTTGTGAATTATCATCCAGATTATATTGAGGCCGGTGGGCGTTTGAATTTATCAAAATTATTTTCAATGGCTAACCTGAAGGCATTGTATCTTATCGCGAGTGGGTTCTTAAATAAACTGATTTCACCAGGTGACTATTTGGCTGCTATGGAGAGATTCAGAGTTGATGTTTTAGGTAGCTCAGGAAAAGAATACAAGGAAGGGCAGGATATATCTGAAGCTTTCTCAAAATATGATCTTTTGATATGTGGTAGTGACCAGATTTGGAATCCATCAGTTCAGTATGGTGTGGATCCGGTATATTTTTTACGTTGCAATAAGAGTTTGAATGTTCGAAAAATATCGTACGCGCCAAGTTTTGGTTCCGATGCTTTAGGTTCTGAATATCGTTCAGAAGTTGCTGCGCTATTGAGAGGACTTGATGCTATATCTGTTCGTGAAGCATCTGGTGCTGATATCGTTGAGGGGTTAATTGGTAATAGGCCAGTCGTGGTTCCTGATCCTACTATTATAAGTGGAGGATTTGAGTCCATAATGAAGCCCATGGATGATGTTTCTGATAATCACCGCTATTGTTTTTTGTATAACCTCAGAACAAATGACGGTGTTCCTGAGGCATGTGAATTTTTAAAGAAGGAAGGAATGGAGGTGCTAGAGGTTCACAATCCTCATCGACGCTGGAAAGCTTCAGGTAGGATTGTTTATCCTACGCCAGAGCAATGGTTATATCTTCACAAAAAATCTGAATTTGTTATTACAAACTCATTTCATGGTGTAGCGCTCTCGATTGTAAATAAACGGCCCTTTGCTTATCTTTCATTAAAAGGAGGGCGAGCTAAAATGAATGCCAGGGCGTATAACCTGATCCGCTCTTGTGGTTTGGAACAGCGTATTGTTTCTGAAGATAATCCCATAGCGAAAGTCTTTGGTACGGAAATTGATTGGTCAGAGGTTGAAAGAAGAGAAACTCTTTTGAGAAACACAGGGCAAGAGTTCCTGAAAGAGCAACTTGAATTGGCGAAAAAATAGTATGTCTGATTTTAAGGATCTAAAATATGAAGATAGACTCAGTTTGAGGAGTAAATTGCTCAGACTGGTTTGGAACTTTGTATGGTTCACGTTTGCGCGTACAAATCCTCGTATAGGATTTAATGCTTGGCGCTTGGCTTTGTTGCGTTTTTTTGGAGCAAAAATTGGCAGAGGGTGCAAAATATCTCCTAGTTGTAGAATATGGGCGCCATGGAATCTTGAAATGGGTGAGTTCAGCGTCCTTGGTGATGACGTCGATTGTTATTCTATGAATAAAATCAAGATTGGTTCTAAGGTTGCTGTAAGTCAGGGGGCTTATTTGTGTACAGGAAGTCATGACATAAGTAGTCTAAAACGGCCTTTGATTACTAAACCTATACAGATCAATGACCATGCATGGGTGTGCGCTAGAGCTACTGTTTATCCGGGGGTTAATATTGGAGAAGGGGCGGTTGTTGCCGCTGGTGCGGTAGTTATCAAAAATGTTCCCGCATGGATTATTGTCGGTGGAAATCCGGCCTTTAAAATTAAAGATAGAGTTCTTCAGGAGTAAATTGGAATATGGATCTTAGGGCTATTGCTGGTTTGGGGCTTGTTCCTCTGGAGTACTTAAGAGATTCTATGCGGATGTTCAAATGGAGTAAGGCTTCTCCGTCTTGCCCGAAATATCAGCAACTGCATTATGATATAATGTTGCTGGCGCATACTGTAGAAAAAGGCTTGAGTGTTTCATCACCACGCCCAGGATTTGGTAAAGAAAAAATTGATAGGTTACTTTTTTTACTGGAAAATTATAATGATGGTTGGTCGGATTTTTGTGTAAAGAAATCATTTGGCTGTTTGAGTGAATATGTCAACTGGCATGATAGTATTGGATTCGATTTAGGAGCTAGGCGAGCTCCTATAGAGATGTTTTTTCAAGTTTGTGAAAAGAAAGGTATAGAAAAAAATGGCGGTACAAAAATTATATCATCTCGATCTGAATGTTATGGTTTTGAAGAAGCTTTATTAACACGACATAGTACCAGACAGTATACTCAAGACGTCGTATCTTCTGAGGTTTTGTATAAAGTCGGTTCGATTGCTACCCATACTCCTTCTCAGTGTAATAGGCAAAGTGGGCGCCTTCACTATTACTCTGATTATAATGTAATTCAAACACTTTTGAAGTTACAAGGGGGGGCTGAAGGATTCAGGGAGAATGTATATAATTTATTTGTTGTTAGCTCTGAGTTGAGTGCTTGGTCAGGGTTTAAGGCTCGTTCTCAGTCCTATGTTGATGCATCCCTTCTTGCGATGCAGACAATGAATGCTCTTCAGAGCCAAGGTCTGGCATACTGTCCTTTGAATTTGGCAGTAAGTAACTCTCGTGAAATGGATATATGCCGTGTTGGAGGTATATCTACTGGCGAACGTCTAATCATGATGATTTCTTTTGGATATCCGGTTGTTGGTGAATTTAAAGTGGCGAAATCTGCTAGGCTTTCTCCCGAAGAGTTGATAGTGGTGCACAAATGAACGCTTTGGTACCTGATAAAATAACTGTGGTTATTCTCACTTATAATGAATCTCTGCATATTGAACGTTGCATCAGGTCTTTTGCCAATATAAATGCCAGAGTTGTGGTAATTGACTCATTTTCTACCGATGGCACACAGGAACTTGCCAGGGCATTGGGAGCCGATGTTTACGAAAACGTATTTGTAAATCAGGCTGTCCAGTTTCAATGGGGCATGGATTATTGCAATATTGACTCCGAATGGGTGCTTAGGCTGGATGCGGATGAGACCATTGACTCCGTTTTGGCGACAAACATTAACAGATTTATCCTGAGCGGAGGAGATGGCCATAATGGTGCTATTTTTTATCGAAAGCACATCTTTCTGGGTAAGTGGATAAAACATGGCGGGCGCTATCCATTACCAATGTTGCGTTTATTTCGTAGAGGGTATGCACATATAGAGCAGCGCTGGATGGACGAGCATATTGTGCTGGACTCCGGAACTTCTACTTTTCTGGTGGGTGGGTTTTTCGACGACAACCTTAATACCGTGGGTTGGTTTATTGATAAACATAATAAATATGCTACCCGTGAAGTTGTCGATGTAAAACTGCGGGAGCTCTATCATTCCGGCTCCGAGATCACAGTGGCAACCAGTGCGGCGATTAAATTGAAGCGAATTCTAAAAGAGAAAGTTTACATGAGGCTGCCATATTTTGTTCGGCCTGTTATTTATTTTTTTTATCGCTACTTCATTCAGCTTGGATTTCTTGATGGCGCCAGAGGATTTGCATATCACTTTATGCAAGGGCTTTGGTATCGTGCATTGGTCGATTTGAAATGTATCGAAATAGACCGCTTGTGGTCAGGGTGTCAATCTCTTGAAGATAAGCATAAAGCGCTTGAGGATTACTCAGGTTTTACATTGCAGAGGCCTGAATAATGAACATTGTCATCTACAGTATCAACTATGCTCCCGAGCTTACGGGGATAGGTAAGTACAACGGCGAAATGGCACCTTGGTTGGCTGTTCATAGCCATATGGTTCATGTAGTGACTGCGCCACCATATTACCCTGAGTGGAAAATTCATAACGGATTTAATGGGCATTCTTTTC
>CALMJT010000164.1 GCA_937864365.1 uncultured Alteromonadales bacterium
TCTTGGCGCATCTTTTATCGGGTTGACGGTAATGGTTACTGTCGCCGCATTAGAGGCAAAACCGCCGTTATCTTCTACGGTATAGGTGAACGAATCGCTACCATTGAAATCAGCACTCGGTGTGTAAGTAATAACTCCAGTAACAGGATCGACACTGGTACTACCATTACTTGGAGACGAAGCCACACTGACGGTAGTCACATCCACCGAGCCATCAACGTCGGTATCATTGCTCAGTACATTAATCTGTACCGCCGTGTCTTCGTCGGTTTGAGTCACATCGGCCAGCGCCGTGATCTGCTCATTGCCGGTAGTAAAATTGAGCGATGTCGTATCGCTGATACCGGCAAAACCATTACCTAGGCCGTCGCTAAAGGCTGTCGCCTGAATTTGCACGTAGTAATTGGTGTTACTCAACAAGGTAACGGGTAACGTCACGGTTACTTGGTTGGTACTGATCGAAACCGCACCAGAATCGGCAGCAACCGCAGCAATGAGTGAGTCATCACTAGCCGCCAACAAACGGATGTTGTTCGAAGCATTACTGAGTGGGGTAATTGCTTCATTAAAGGTCAACACCAGATTAGTGTTGTAAGCAACACCGCTCGCGTCATCAGCGGGCGCGCTACTGGAAAGGATCGGACCGGCTGCATCCACCAGCACCGCAGCAAAGTTAGCAACGTTGTTGAGTGTTGTGGTTGCATTATTACCGGCGGCGTCTTGGATCGTCCCGCCGTTGGCATCAAACACGGCAGCTAAGGTAACGCCATCGGTGTCGAGATCGTCGGCAACAATGGTGTATCGGAAAACAATAGCCGTACTGCCCGAACCCGATAAATAGTTCGCGAATACCTGAGTGCCACCAAGCGTTAATGCAATTCTTGGCGTGCCGCCTGTGGTATTCACGGTCACAGCCTCATCGAAGGTCACGGTGAAATCAAGGTTGGCGCCAACCGCGTAGGTTGCATTGGCAGGTCCGGTAACCGATTGCACAACCGGTGGAATCACATCGGCGGTATTACTGGCGGTAATACCATTGATCAAATCGGCTATGTTGACGCTCGCGGCAGCACCGGGCATCCAATTATCGGCGGCGGCCAAATTGTAGGTCGTTGCATCGTTCGATGTGGTGCCATCGGCGTTGACTATGGCTGCTAAAGCCATTCGATCGGCGGTATTTACCGTTGCCGTAAAACTGGTTGCAGAAGTGATTTCCACATCGGTACTGGTTAGCGTGCGTGTTGCGCCTGCTTCACCGGTAATGGTTAGTAGCGACACATCAATATCGTTAGAAGCTCCAACTTCTCGCACAAAATTGGTACCCGTCACCACCAACACACCGCTGGTTGCATCGTAGGTCGCCGAACTGATTGTGGGAGCAGCTACTCCAGCAACCGTTGCCGGGTTTCCTGCAACATCACTGATATCGGTAGCCGCAGCAACGGCTGGTAACCAGTTGTCGGCGGCGGCTAGATTGTAGGTCGTACCGTCATCAGAAGTTGTGCCGTTGGCATTAAGAAGACCACCCACAGAAATACGATCCGTGGCATTCAATAACAGTGCTGCGGTGGTTCGTGACGAAATCTCCACATCGGTACTGGTCAATGTATAGGTGTTATTACCATCACCGGTAAGCGTTAAGAGTGAAACGTCTAAATCGTTGGCGGCACCGGGGAACTTCACAAAATTGGTACCAGTAATGACCAAAGCACCGGAACTCGCATTATAGGTCGCGGATGTCACGGTTGGGGCGGCAACGGCGCTAACGGTGATGCCATTACCGGTTGAATCTGCAATATCAACACTGTTTGCAGCGCCCGACGCCCAGTTGTCTGCGGCCGCTAAATTGTAGGTTGTGCCGCCACCAGAAGTTGTGCCGTTAGCGTTGAGCAAACCGTTGACGTTTAACAAATCGGTAGTACTTAAATTAACGGTAAATACGGTATCAGAGGTAATTTCAACATCGGTACTGGTCAGCGTGTAGCTGGCACCACTTTCACCGGTAATCGATAAGGCCGAAACATCAATATCGTTACTCGCACCCGGTTGGCGAGGCAATCGGGTTGCGGTAACCGTTAACACACCTGTGCTGGCGTTATAAGTTGCAGAAGTAATGGTCGGTGTCGAGTAATTGTTAACCGTAATAGCACTGGTAGCGTCTGAGGAATCTCCAAACGTAACGCCGGTAATAAAGTCGTCGGCGGCGGCTAAATTGTAGGTAGTTAAGCCATCGGATGAGGCTCCGTTAGCATTGAATAAACCGTTAGCAACGTACAAGTCTTCACCGCTTAGTGTGACGGTAAATTGCGTGGCCGAATCAATCTCCACATCAGACGACGTTGTTAATGTGCGAGTTACGCTGCCTTCACCCAGAAGAGTTAGCGTTGCTACATCAACATCGGCACCGCCACCATTAGCAACAAAATCGGTACCCGTTACCGTTAAGGTTCCTGATGCGTGATTGTAGATAGCCGAAGTAATGGTCGGAATCGAGACAGCATTAGCGCTGACTGTAAACGTATAAGGGTTTTCATCGGAGTCGTCGTTCGCGATTGAAAATACCGCTGAAACACTGCCGGCAACGGATGAATCAAAACTAATTTGAAAACTGGACGATCCCGATGCTGTGACTGGATCGGAACTCGGTTGCGACGACACAGTAAATAAGGTCGATCCCGAAACACGCACAACGTTGGGCGAGCCGGTTAAATCCAATGGGCCGGTTCCTAAGTTTTGCACAGAGAAAGTACCAACAACGGGACCGCTACCTACAGCTACGGTGCCAAAGTCGGTGCCATCGGTGGTTGATGGCGTGGTATCACCACTAGCGATAGAAAAGCCATTACCCAGCAAATTAATCTCTGGAAAAGGCGTGGCGTGGGGGCCAACACCACAGGCCTCGTGTAAAACCTGACACTGCGTAAGATTAGAACCGGTAACGAAACCACCCGGAGGATTAGGTCGCATAGCCGCACAGGTACTTCCAGCACGGTTAAACTGGAATAAATTGTAGGGGTCGCCATCACAGGCTTCGGAGAAGAAAATATTAAAGGTCGAGGCAAGACTGTGTGAAAAAGCCCGTCTGCCTTGATTCGCCAATAAATCGCCCGAAGTTTGCGCTACCTCTACCGAGGTGCCCTCCGTGGTTAATAAACCGCTTAATTTTAAAAAATCGAGCGCCGAATAATCAACAACAGCAACGGAAGGTTTTAGTGATTGTTTGTCTTTTGAAGAATCAAACGCGCCGTTAAATGCACCAAAGGCGGAACGCTTTTTCTGAACATGGGCATTTAAATAATTTGACGTATTATTTTTTTCTATATTATTTTCCGATAATTCAACGTCGAGTTCGGTAAGCTCAGATGTATTAATATATTTTAAAGAATCATCTTTATCGGTATCGGCGACTATGACCGCCGCCCTCTGTGTACGTCGGCTCACCGATTGATTTATCGAGCTAGTAGCTCGACTGGAGGCAAAAATACCACCACCTAATACAGCCAATAAAGGCAACGCAGCTTTTACGGCAACCCGTAAACCGGTTTTACGTCCCGGCATACGATGATTTACTGTATCCATATTCCAAACTCTAAGGTGTTAAATTATTTTAGGGAATACAAAAATGATTTCTCATCCGAGGATGAGTTGGTTCTAATAATTCAGGGAAATTACTGTTTGCAATTACCGCCACGTCATAAATTTGATCGACATTACCGGTAAATAAAATATGTCCAATGATGGAGCCATCATTAAGATTGACGAGCCAAATACCCGAGTGAGTTTCGCCGAGTTTTTTTTCTAAACCCTCGTAATGTAACAATGTGCCCTCACGCAATTTGGAGCTACCCACAAAGGCAATAGGCCCATAAAAATCCATACCGCGGGTAAATCCATGCAGTTCAGCCACAACATTATGTTTACCGGTACTCGGATCAAACGACTCTAACGTGCCTTCACCGGAGTGACAAAAATACACCTTGTCTTGATACCAACGCGGTGAATGCGGCATTACTAATTGATCCAAAATAATCTCGTTTTTCTCGACATCCATTAACGTACCGTTATGGGTTTTTTCTTGCCTCCATTTGCCCAACTCGTCGTAACTTGAAAAAGTTGTTACGTAGGCCGGTTTACCGTCTTTTAATGTCATACCGTTTAAATGGCATCGATCTTCGGGCACTAATTCAGAAATAAAAAAAGGCTTCCAACGCGGTACAAAACTGTAATCGGGATCAAGTGTGCACAAGCAAGAAAAACTGGAATTAACCACCCAAAGGCCTTCATCGCCCCACTCAATATCGTGCAAATTAATCATGCCGGTAAAATGACTGGAACGTGTAATAAAACAAGAATCCACTCTGTCATCGGCCGGTTCATACAAACTTTGACGATAGTCATTAAAATCTTTTAAATCTTTCTCGCGTACAACCCCCTCTTCTTCCGATAACTCACCACGGTCAATTACAAGATCTGCATTTAAAGACAATAGCTCATCATTGGGTTCCTGCGAGTTTTTATTTAATCGCGGCGCGGTAATATCGTCTTCTATAGGCTGTAATGGTTCTTTGAGTTTAGCCACCAAGCCGTCTACTCGACTAAAATTAATGACCTGGGAAAAAACCCCCAAAGTAATGCCTTGGGGGCTAGCACATAAACCCATTGGCCGAGAAAAACTTTTGTAGTTAATATCTAAACGCTCGCCGTCGGTACGTACCAACATCAAACGCCCAGCTTGATAAGAGGTAAACGCTAAAGAAATATTCAGTGCTTTTAAAATTTGAGGGATATTACTGGAGTATTCACAATTGAAATCAAGGTAACGATAAATATCATCCAAGTTTTCTTGTGTGGATTTAATCTCTTCTGGCATCGTGGGATCTTGCCGCTCCACCATCTATATGCGTAATTACGCTCTTTTGAGCAAGCACTAATAGGTTTTGAAAACTCGGATTAACCCAGAGCATTCTACGACCGAAGGATATGCCACCAATTTCAAAAAAATAATTGATCGAAATCGTGTGAAATTGGAAACCTCAACGTTTGCTTTCTAATTAAATGACGTAGAAAACAATGAGAAGCTTCTAAAATTAGAAATTCCTAAAATCAGAAGTTTCTAAAATCAGAAGTTTCTAAAATCAAAAGTTTCTAAAATCAGAAGTTTCTAAAATCAGAAGTTTCTAAAATCAGAAGTTTCTAAAATCAGGAGTTTCTAAAATCATAAGGTCCTATTAGTGCATCCATTAGATAAAACCACGCTAATATAAAACGCACATTATCTAATGTTATAAATTAGTCGCTAAAGTGGGATCTGACAAAATTTGTAGCAGCTGATTTTGTACTTCTTCACCAGTTAAATTAGGATTTTGTGCAATCAATAACGCACTAAGACCAGAAACAATAGCAGCCGATAAAGAAGTACCGGACAAATTCCCGTATTGATTATTAACACCCGTAGTCGCAACACGCATACCAAAACTGTTAGCATCTACCGTTTTGCCATAATTGCTTTTATGAAGTTTCTGCCAGCGTAAATTATGAGCACCAACCACAAAGGCAGATTCAATCGCGCCCTCGGCACTGTTTGGCAAAATTTCCTCGCCCTGATTACCAGCCGCAAATACAACCAATGCCCCCTTACCTTCTCGACCGTAACGAGTGAAATCCTCCACGGCATCTTTTATCGGTTCTAATAACCAAGGGGAGCGCCAACTGCAATTTACAACATCAGCTCCTGCTGATTTAGCGGCTTCAAGAGCTAATAAAGTATGAGATGTCCACGCATAAGAACTCCGAATACCAATAAAATCCGCTTCTGGTGCAATTCCTTTTAAGCCAGATTTAGAGTGTTTCGAAAATATAATTCCCGTTAATTTGGTTCCGTGTTGATCGCCTAACGATCTTGGCAACTGCATTAATTTGCCTTTATCAACATCAAAAGTACTTATTGCACCACTAATGCCTAACCCAGAATGGCTTAAATCGAAACCGTCATCGATAATCGCGACCTTAACACCCTTTCCTAATGTAGATTTCCAAATATTAGGTATCCCTATTTTTTCGACATAAGATTGATAAGGTCTATTCACAACATTAAGAAGAGCCGGATCAATAATACCCGTATAATTTCGTCGATTAGAATGATTGTGCTCATCATCAGCATGATCACCGTGTTGTGATAATTTAGAGCCGCCATTAAGACCATTGGTGGCTGAAACCGTAAACTCCCGATTTAAATTCGACACACCCGAGATTTGCAGAATATCTGGCTGAACAAGAAGAAAATCACCACTGGCTTGTAACGCGGCAATAGATTGGATTAGAAATGCATTTTCCCCGAGCTCAATTCTCACATAATTAAAATCAAAACCTTTATAGATAACGTCGAGTGACTCAACATCATCTATAAGCTGCTCAATAAGACTTAAGTCGAAGTCTTTTTCTACTTTTACTAAAACTCCTTTTCTTGCGTAAAGCTTGCGACCTAAATTATCGACGTAAAAACCCATTCCCTCGGAATGATAGAGGTTTTGACTGGAAAAATTTTCAAAGATTAACGGTGCGTCAGCTAAAAAAGACTCCGCCTTCGGATAAGTATTAAAACAGAATACCAACAATAATAGGCGTATTAAAAAGCGACAAACTGATTGAAACACTTCATTCTTTATAAACGGAAGATTATTCATAAAGTGGTGCATTGGCAGACCGGATATTTTTATTATTTTATATATAAGATTACCCGAAGAATACTTCAAACATTCACATAAGTAATTAAAAATCTCGTTCAACCTATGTAAATTTTATAAATAGCAATTTGATATAGATTTCAAATAAAACGCGACCATAAGAAATAAGCAAAACAACCACCCATCAAATAAATAAAATTAACCAAGCTTAAAATAGGTATCAAAAACAACGAATAAAAAGACCATCAATCCATTAAAGTCTAGTTAAACCAAACACAAGAAACCTCAATCAATCCATAACCTTAAAATCGATAAAAATGCATTAAAAATTTTAGCAACATACCAATCATTCGGACTATAAAAAAACTTAATCTTATGCCTACAGTCTATAGGATACTCTGATTAACCGAGAACTTCCTGAGACACAATAAATGTATCATCTACTTCAAGAACGGTAATTGATTGAAATTGTATAGAAATTGGAAATCGCACTCTTAATTATTGCTCTTTGATTAAATCAAAAATGAACCAATCAGAGGCTCCTATAGTATTTTACGCAATTAAAAACGAATTCTTCATAAACCCACATAAAGGTAAAAACCATTTAACTGCATCACCCAGCAAAGCACAAACCCACACAAACCTATAAAAAAACCACTGAAATCTATTTAAACGCAGAAAATATAAGATTTTGTTTATATTTTATTTTTATAAAAACCAAAATAATTTCCTCCATTTAAAACCAAGCACATACAAAAATAAACAACTTGAAACACCGCATTAATAAAAACAAAATAATAATGCAACAAATTAAAAGACCCCCTTAATTGATTTTACAAAAACAAAACCGCAAAAAATTTTATAAAATCGATAATCCAATCACCGCCATGCGCATTAAAATGACAAAAAGATACATTACGCGAAAAAATGTCGTCTTAATTATCTTTTTTCAGAAATTAAAAAATCTCACCAACCAACAAAAAAACATCTAATTATTTCGCAAACGCCAATTGTTAATATCAACAAACACTTTGAAAAATAAAATCCAAAAAAAACAACCACAAAATTATTTCTAGTTTTTTTAAAATTCATGAAGTAACATTTTTTCCCGTAAAGAACTGTTACACAAATCACAATTACCAACCTCTTTACCAGCTCAGTAAATTCTATTTTTATGCTCCTAAAGGCAGGGTTTTTTACACCTTAAATTTAGGACAAAAAAATAATCAACATTAAATAATGGAGATATTTTACATGAAAAGTACACTTTCAAAACTTGCAGCCGGTTTATTAATGGCATCTGCGGCGATTGCGGTAAATGCTCAACAAGCCACAACTTTAGGGGATGCCACAGCAGAAATTCAATTTGAAGATATTACCTTAACTCAAGTATCTCCATTGGATTTTGGAGTAATTTTGCCGTTTGGACGCAACGGATCTGTAATTATTAATACAAACGGATCAACCAGTCCATCAAATGTTCTTTCCACACAACCGGGAAATCCTGCAGAGTGGAGTGTAACCGGTGTAGCAGGCGCGCCTTTTGCGATTACATTCCCTACCACTATTGACATATCGACGCCTGATGGTGAAAACACCATGCGAGTCGATTCATTTCGAACTAATTTCCGTGGAAATAGCACTGTCGACCAAACCAGTCTTGACACAAACGGAGAACAAACAGTGATCGTAGGCGCACGTCTTGTTGTACTTGCTAACCAGCCAGCGGGCATTTACTCAGGTCAATATCAGATGACCGTAGCTTACAACTAAGCCTTAGCAACTGGGTCTTAGCGACTGAGTCTTAGTAACTACATTCCAATCAATAAATTTAAATCTTGAGCGCCTGATTTAGGCGCTCTTTTAAAAGGATTTTATTTATATGAAGATTTATTTTGCACTACTAACATCAATTTTTATAACGATCTTTTTTTCTTCGCAAACTTTTGCCCTGGGCGATCTTACCGTAACGCCAACACGTGTTATTTTTGAAGACAGAGACCGAGCCAAGGTTTTAAATTTGGTTAACAGGGGTGAAAAAACGGCAACCTATCGTATTGAATTTATTGAAATGGCAATGGATCAATACGGCGGTTTTACCGAAATAGAAACTCCCCAAGAAGAACAACAATTTTCCAGTAATATGGTTCGCTATTCACCAAGACAAGTCACCATTGAACCCGGTGAATCGCAAACCATACGATTAATTGCCAGTAAGCCTTCTAATTTGGCCGTGGGTGAATATCGGTCACATCTTTTAATGTACGCAGTGCCAGATAACAGCGCAAACGCAGTAGATATTGAAAGCGTGCAGAAATTAAAAGATAAAGAAGTGGCATTTCAGGTTAGCGCTATTTTTAGAGTGGCCATACCGGTCATCATCAGACACGGCAACGAAGAAACTTTACAAGCCGAATACAATATCACCGACGTTAAACTAAACTCTTCTGAAAACTCAGAAATACAAGAACCTCAATTAGAATTTCTATTAACTCGCACCGGCAACCGATCAATCTACGCAGATTTAGACGTAACGTTTAAACCTGACAACAGCAATGAACAATATCTTCTTGGTAAAATTAAAGAATATGTTGTTTATGTACCTAACCAATCTCGTGTAACCAAAGTTCCTTTAGAAATCCCTGACAACATGAGATTAGAAAAAGGCACCATCAATATAACCTTCTACAGAGATAAAAACGGCAACAAAGAAATTCTTTCACAGTCGTCATTAATCCTATAATAATTTACACATGGATGTGAAATCTTCAAAGCATTATTTATATAGAACGCTAACGTCTGTAATACTAATAATATTCGCACAGCACGCACTATCCTTCTCAGAAGTCGAGAGATCACAAGACGAAACCGTCATTGTTAATTTAAAACTGGACAGAATTCCTTTATACACCAGTATACTCGCCTATCATAGTAACGATGGCCTTTGGATTCCCTTGGCGGAATATTTAACGGCCCTGGATTTTCCGATTACTATTAATTATGAGCAACAAACTGCCGAAGGTTGGTATATAAATGAGAACAATACATTCTATTTAGACACTAAAACAGAAGCACGAGTTGTTTTATCAGGAAAAATTACGCCCATAAAATCTGGACTCGAATTACATTACGACGACTATTATGTAAGACTAGATCTGCTTGACCAATGGTTTCCGATCGAACATAACTACGATCCATCCAAACTTGAAGTAGTTTTACACAGCCTCGTTAATTTGCCTCTGCAAAATTCACTGGCACGTGAAAAACAGCGCTTAAAAGTGAGTAGTTTCAACCAAGCAGAAACCGCTAATTATCAAGTGAGCAGCTATCAATGGCTAAATACACCCAAAATAAACGCATCGGCAAGAGATATATCACTATTTAGCGAGAACGGCGAGTCACAAGCCAATTATACAATCAATTTATCGGGTGAGTTTTTAAAACACACCTACATTTTTAATGCAAACTTAGACAGCGCCGGAAAGATACAAAACAGTAAAGTAGAATTTCAAAAACAATTCAACATTAACAACAATAAAATAAATCTAAATATCGGCGACATTATTAGCAACAATTTTAGTCAATCTCTACCAACGACTGATGGTTTTGGTGTTAGACTTTCCAACACACCCGCCTTTATCACCAACACATTTTCGACATTCACCTTGCGTGGCGATGCAGACGCAGGCTGGGACGCAGAGCTTTATCTAAATAATACGTTAATATCGGCTCAAAAAATTGCTGCCAACAATCAATATCTATTTACCGATGTGCCGGTAAATTTTGGAAATAACGAATATCGAATTGAGTTATACGGCCCGCAAGGACAGCAAAGAACAGAAACGGTTAGAAAAAACCCGAACCAAAACTGGTATAAACCCGGTTTTTGGCAATACGAACTGTTTGTTCAGAAAATTGGAGAATCTACCTTTAATGACTTAAACAACGAGCTTGATAGCGCCGGAAATACTTCTGCGTTACGCTCCGATCTATTTTTACAATACACACACAGTGACAAAGAATTCAGTCAATGGCATTTTCTTAAGGGTAAAGATACTTCGTATTTTACCTATTCACTGCAAAAAAACGATAACACCGGCAATTATAACTTCAGCTCAACAACCGATTTAACAGGCGGCTCTCAATCATTTGTAAATTGGCAAGGGAAAATAGGCAGTTATTCTTTAGATTGGAATTGGAGTAATTCGAATAAATTTATACCCTTTGAAACAGACACAAGCGAGCCAACCGATGATGCGCCTCAAACTAAATCAGAGCTAAACGGTTCTGATTCTTCGATCAGGTTAAACGGAATTCTAAAACGGTTTTCGGGAAGAACTCTAAATCAGACAATTCAATTTCGAAATATCGAATCCTCTAGTCAGTCACGGTTATTATCTTACGGTCTTTCTTATGGATCACCGAGAATCTCGTTAACGAATAATTTATCGGCGAATTTACTGAACGATAATTTTATATCTGGGAATCTACTCGGCCGGTTCCGGTTGAACAAGGTTTCATTGTCAACCAATTTGGGTTACGACGGTATTGCACTTGATAAGGTAAATAATTTATCCATATCCAGTCGTTACCAACTTGCCAACAATTGGAATCTAACCTCCAGAAGCCAATGGCAATTTTCAGATAAATCTACAACGCGGCACTCCCTGAGTTTTAACTATAAACACAAAAAATATCTATTCGGGTTAGATTTCAACAGATCACCACAAGGATTATCCGCGGAACTGAGTATTAGTTTTGCCTTGACTCATTCGCAACTCAATAAGCATTGGCGAGTAGCTTCAAACCAGCAAGATGACGCTAGCACCATCGAATTTCTGGGATTTTTGGATACCAACAACAATGGCACACGTGATGACAACGAAGAAATAATTCCCAATTTTGGCCTCGCCATTAACGAGAGAATAATAAGAACCAACGAAGAGGGTTTGGGTTTTTACGACAATATTTCTCACAACGAACCAGTGGATGTACGAGTCTCAGAAAAAGGTTTGGATGATCCGTTTTGGATAAGCATACAACCCGATCTTCATTATATTGGCCGTGCTGGGCGATCAATCAGCATTGAGGTTCCTATTATTGAAAGCGGCGAGATCGATGGTTCAATTTTTATTGTGAATAATGGTGATTTAAAGCCGTTAAATGGTATTGAACTAGAGTTAAACAATATTGATAAAACCATTATCAGAAAGAGCAAGACCTCCTACGATGGTTTTTATCTGTTCGATAAATTACCACCTGGCAGTTATGAGCTATCGGTTAATACTGAAAAGCTTGCTAAATTTGCAATCGCTCATAAGTCAAAGATTGGTAATACCATTAACGTTAATATTGAAGGTAACGGTGACGTTATTAATGGTATTGATTTTGTAGTTCGTGAGATTTCGGAATCAAATCCACTAACAGGCATTCCTAGCCATTAAATATCGTTGATATTTTGCTTCATTTTATACAACAAAAGAGCGCCCCAAATACCCGATAAAATAATCAATAGAGTTCCAATTACAAACGCGAAACCGGCAATAAATTCGGTATTTTGTAGGTTATTTGTCATGGTGAGTAAATTACCCCAATCGTGGCTACTTTCACCCCTGCCACCGACTAGCGGTAATGAACGATATCGGGCATCTAAAATATACGGGGAAATATCAATAAAACTTTGACCACTCCACCATAACATTATAGCAGCGGCAAAATTGTCTTTGTATTTCATCGAGAAAACCAGTAGCAAACCCAGCGGCATCATCACCTGAAACAGGCTACCACCCAGAATTGCCATAAATCGGCCAAAAGGAGCGAAAAACACATGGCCAAATTCATGAAAAGGCAGAATAACATTATGTAAAAAAGAACCGCCTATTCGTGACCAGTCTATACCACCAAGAATAAAGTAACCGCCCCAGAGCATGAAAACAGCAAACAATATTAGACGTGCATAAAAACCAACGGTTGTTACCCGCTCAGGAACCGAAAAAAAAGCCTCGTAGAATTGCTTCCCGAGGCCAGCTTGCTGCTCTTGAGTGAGATCGGTAGATTCGTAATCATCGCTAGTATTAATGCCTGCGTGATTTATGAATGCGTTTTTTTGCGGCTTATCGTGAATATGCCATTTTTTATAGGCAATCGAACAGTTCGGACAAATGCCTTCATGCACATGCGTATCACTGGCCTGTCTTTGATATCCACACTTTGGGCACTTCATGTTTAACACTCTTATTATTATCGAATACGTCTACAAAAACTCTAAAAACCTCCGTTTAACTCGTCCATGATTTAATCAGAGAACAGAAATTGACAATGCGATTCCCAATTTCTATACAATTTCAATGACCTACCGTTCTTGAAATTGACGACACATCCTTGTGTCGGGGAAACTCTGAGTGAATCAGAATTTCCTCTTATTAACTTAGATAAATTTGTAGCTTAATCGATATTCAGTAAAAGCCAAAACAAATAGTCTGCAATATCATTAGCAGGCGCTAATTAACTCGAAATTAATCTGCGCCGCCAACACTTATTATCTTGAAGAATTTTTACGATTCTTACTTTAGTCACAACTGCTTTACGTTAAGTGCGTTGATATTTACGCGGCAGTTCTTTTTATTTTTCCGGCGACTAAATTCACCAAAACATAAAACAAAGGTACAAACAATATTGCAATACAGGTAGCTCCCACCATACCACCGATTACGGCAATACCAATGGCGTTTTGGCTCACCGAACCTGCGCCGCTTGAAATAGCTAATGGCACAACGCCCATGGTAAAAGCAATGGACGTCATAATAATTGGGCGGAAACGTTGTTTTGCAGAAATAGCCACAGCTTCCAATAAATCAACACCCTGTTCTTGCAATTCTTTAGCAAACTCAACGATTAAAATTGCATTTTTAGCGGCTAATCCAACTGTTGTTAACAGAGCAACTTGTAGGAATACATCGTTGGGTAGCCCAAAAATATACGCCGCAGCCACCGCACCTAAAACACCTAAGGGTACAACCAACATAACCGCGAAGGGTACAGCCCAGCTTTCATAAAGTGCCGCTAAAGCCAAGAATACAATAAGAATTGAAAGAACATACAAATAGGTTGCCTGGTCACCGGTTTGGCGCTCTTCATAAGAAATTCCATACCATTCTAGGCCAAAGCCCTCGGGCAGCTCGGCAATAATACGAGTTATTTCATCCATGGCTTCGCCAGAACTTATGCCGGGAGCAGGAGCGCCCAAAATATTTACCGACGCATTTCCGTTAAATCGCTCCAACTTAGGCGAACCGTAAGTCCATTGGGAACTGGAAAATGCACTGAACGAAACCATTTCACCGTTGGCGTTACGAACGTACCATTTTTGTAAATCTTCGGGACTCATACGGTAGGCCGAGTCGGCTTGCACGTACACGCGCTTAATACGACCCTGGTCAATAAAATCGTTGACGTAACTTGAGCCCCAAGCAATTTGTAAATTGCGATTAATATCGGCGATGGATAATCCTAACGCCGAAGCTTTTTCGTTATCCAAATTAATTTTGTACTGAGGTACATCCTGCAATCCGTTCGGGCGCACGCCTATTAATTTGGGGCTCGCAGATGCTTTACGTAAAACCTCACCTTGTGCGGCCATTAACGCTTCATGCCCAAGACCTGCCCGATCAATAAGTTGTAAACTAAAACCAGAGGCGTTACCCAATTCACGAATTGGCGGCGGAGTGAAGGTAAATACCGAAGCATCTTTAATTGAGGCTAAAGCTTTTTGCGCGCCGGCATTGACCGCAAAAATAGTTTGATCATCGCCCTCACGCTGATCCCAATCGACCAGACCAATAAATCCTAATGCCGCATTTTGTGCATTACCAGAGAAGCTAAAACCAACAACGGTAAACATGTGTTCAACAATATCGCCGTGCTCATTTAAGAAATAATCTTCTACTTTTTTGGCAGTCTCGAGGGTTCTTTCCGCGCTGGCACCAGGCGGTGTATTAATGGTCATGTACATCAAACCCTGATCTTCGTTAGGAATAAACGAACCGGGCAACTGACTAAAAATACCACCAAGACCCACAATCAAAATTAAATAAACAACTACCGAGCGCGCACGTTTATTGGCTAAATACAGCGCAGAACTTTGATATTTATCGCGTATGCGATTAAATCCGCGATTAAACCAACCGACAAAACCTGTTTGGTCTTCTTCACTGACGTGCTTTTTGGCTTTAAGAAAGGTCGCACACAAAGACGGTGACAAAATCATGGCCACCAATACCGATAAAATCATGGCGGTTACAATGGTTACCGAGAATTGCCGGTAAATAGCACCGGCAGAACCGCTAAAAAACGCCATGGGAATAAATACCGTTGATAGAACAACCGCAATACCCACAAGCGCACCGCTAATTTGTCCCATGGATTTTTTGGTAGCTTCTTTTGGCGATAAGCCTTCTTCTTCCATGAGTCGCTCAACGTTTTCTACTACAACAATAGCGTCGTCAACCAAAAGGCCAATAGCTAATACCATGGCAAACATGGTTAACACGTTGATTGAAAAACCCAAACCCAACAACACTGCAAAAGTACCCAGCAACACCACAGGTACGGCAATGGTAGGAATTAAAGTCGCGCGTAAATTTTGTAAAAACAACAGCATTACAAAAAATACCAGTACAACGGCTTCTATTAATGTGTGTACAACAGACTCGATAGAAAGCTGAATAAACGGCGTGGCATCACGCGGGTAAATAATTTTTACACCTTCGGGTAACAAAGATGATAATTCTTGTACACGAGCTTTAATGGCCCCGGCAGTTTCCAAAGCATTGGCACCTGCGGCTAACGAAATACCCATACCAACGGCAGGCTGGCGACGATACCGAACAATAGCCGAATACGACTCCGAGCCTTTTTCAACTCTGGCAACATCACCAAGGCGGACTTGTGAACCATCGGTATTGACACGCAATACAATATTGCGAAAATCTTCTTCGCTAGTTAATAAAGATTGCGCGGTAATTGTGGCATTAATTTGTTGATTGGGTTGTGCGGGCAATGCACCCAATTGCCCGGCAGATACATCGGTATTTTGCGCTTGCAAGGCCAATTGAACATCAGCAGGCGTTAAATTATAACTGTAGAGCTTATCGGGATTTACCCAAATTCGCATAGCGTATTGATTGCCAAATAAACGAATATCACCAACGCCATTAATTCGAGCTAAGGGGTCTCTAAAATTAGCGACGGCAAAATCGCCTAAATCGGATTGCGAATAAGATCCGTCTTCGGAATATAAACCCACCACAATTAAGAAATTATTATTCGACTTGGTTACTGTCACACCAAGCGCCTGTACCTCTTGTGGTAATTGGCTCAGCGCTGCTTGAACTTTGTTTTGGGTTTGTACCTGTGCAATATCGGGGTCGGCTTCCGGTTCAAATGTTAGGGTAATTGTTGCCGCACCATCGGAGCTTTCGGAATTAAAATATCGAAGATAATCGATACCTGTAAGACGCTGTTCGATAATTTGCGTAACCGCGTTCTCAACCGTTGCGGCAGAAGCACCGGGATATTGAGCGCTCACAGTTACCGTCGGTGGCGCCACGGTGGGATATTGTTGAATGGGCAAAACCTGAAGAGATAACGCGCCTGCTAGCATGGTGATGATGGCTATAACCCATGCAAAAACAGGCCTATCAATAAAGAACTGGGCCATAAATTACGAATTCTCGGATGTACGAATAGTGGACGCTTAATAAACTGCGAGCCGTTAAATCTCTACAAGGTTACAAGAAGATTTTTGCTCTAAATAAAGAAAAAACTCAAATTGATCTAGAATTATCAACAACATTAAGTTGCGCTAAAAATTTCTGTATCACAACACTATTAAAACGGTGAAAACATTTAAAAGAATGCCTTGGGCATCTTCATTTAAATTAATTTTACAGTGAATAAATCAAAAATATTTACAACCTCTGATTAACGCCGTCATGAATTAATCGGAGGTTCTGTGTAGAAAAGAGTCGATAATTTGGCGGCAATTCAATCATTAACTTGCCAAAACCAATCGCTCAATGGCGCGCTTAATATTCGTTAACGCTACTAAACACCCAAATCTTCAGAGAAGTACTGTTTTTAAATCGATGATTTAAAAAACTGAGCGACTCAATTATTGAGCCGCAGCCTGGGCAGACGCAACATGCCCCATTACCGTAGAAACCTGCTCACCGGGACGTACTTTTTGATAGCCTTCGGTAATTAACATATCACCGGTCTTTAAACCTTCGGTAACCACCCAAGCAGAGCCACGGGTCGATTCGGCAACAACCTCTCGTTTTTCGACAATATTATTTTCACCAACCAACCATACTTGCAGTTTGCCATTTGGCCCACGTTGAGTTGCGCTTTGTGGCACGAGCACCGCTTGAGTATTACCCGCATTAAAGCTGGTACGCACATACATGCCTGGCAACAAATAACGTTCGGGATTAGGTACCTCAGCACGCAAGGCCACAGAGCCGGTGGTGCGATCGACGGTAACCTCTGAAAGCTTTAAAACACCTTCATGCTGGTAAACCTGGTTAGATTGCTCATCGAACAACAGCTGTACGGCGATGTTTTCAGACTGCATGAGAGAATTCAAATGAACCAAATCGGAAGTTTTACCGGTGTGCTGAATATCCACATAAATTGGATCAAGTTGCGTAATTGTCGCCAAGGCAGCCGATTGGTTTCCAGTTACCAAAGCACCTTCGGTAATGGCCGAACGGCTGATACGACCACTGATAGGCGCATACACCTTGGTGTAGCCGACATTAATCTTGGCAATATCCACTGCGGCTTTGGCAACGGCTACTTCGGCTTTGGCTTTTCTTAGATCTGCGTGTAAGTCATCGTACTCTTGCTGACTAACCGCTTTCATTTGTAATAATTCTTGAAAGCGTCTTTCGGTAACCTTAATAGATTCGTACTCAGCTTGAGCGGCTTCTAAATCGGCTTCGGCACTGTGTAGAAGGGCCGCGTATCGAGTATCGTCAATTTGATAAAGCTGCTGGCCTTTTTGTACCTCACTCCCCTCTTCGAACATGCGCCGAATGACAATACCTTCTACCTGAGGCCGAATTTCGGCTTGTCTAAACGCTGTGACCCGGCCGGGAAAAGTCTCTTTAATATCAACAGAAACTGATTTAACTTTTTGAATAGCTACTTCTTTTAGAGGAGCCTTTTTATTACCTGCATTACTTTGAGCAGATACCGTATTAATTTGATAAACACTGAGCAAGGTAGCGGCACATATAGTCGCCACCGCGACTAGAATTCTCATATTTCCTCCGAGAAATCGAAACCTTTTGTTATTGTAAAACGGGGGTTCCTACACAATATTTGTGAGAGACAAAACCATCTTTTAAATAGCTTTCTCATTAATGACAACTTTAGCGCTTAGCTAACAGAAATACTTGCCTAAAGCTTCCTAGCACTTGTCAAATCCTACACGTTTTCTTTTCTAAGCAACGGCAACTTCTTATTAACGGCTAGAAAAAGTAAATCCAAAACAGCCAAATTATTAAGCGAGATTCTTTTAGTAAAGCAGTATTGATGACAAATACGTTTTAATGCATTTAAAAACAGCAATTATTTTACGGGTTTATTTCACAATATCTCTTGAATAGACAAAAATTAAGCCAATCAAAGCCGCGGCAATACAATAGGTGCGAAGTGTGCAAAAAATATGGTTGTGAACAATCTTTCTAAAATTAACGCTAAGTTTTGTCAAATCGTACAATCCCAATGAACAACGACCTCAGCAGATTTGTACAACCACACTAAAAAACACCGGTGCCTAAAATAATTATTCCAAACATTGCCAACCGAAAGATCTCAAAATATAGGAACCCAAAAAGAACAACGCTAATAAACCAACGGCGGCTCTCTCGATCAATGTAAATATTACAGACACCAATGCCAGCTTTGGTAAAAAAGCTACGCGTTTTTTATCCTAGATTGACCTCAAAAAACGAAAAAAATTACCTTAATGTACGATAGTAACCATCCATAGATTAAAAAATGTTACACGATATGAAGCCAGCAACTTTTAGCACAGCCCTCTTTTAACACAGCCCTCTTTTAGCGCAGTCTTTTAAAGGAAAGATAATTTAGAAGTTTCGTATATTAGTGTTATTCAGAGTTAAAATTTACATACCTGAAGACGGCTAATAGACCAGAGGAAACCCTGATCGAGCTCTGGCCTTCTTTACCGGTCTACGCCTTCTTTATATAAAGCAGAAGCGTTTACCCAAAGCAGGAACGACTCGCAGATATCCATGACGATATCTAAGAGGAGGCCCATGAACAGTCTGGTAAGAATGACTTCGACAAATTTGCCAAACAGAAATCTACGAACAGAAATCTACGAACAGAAATAAAATTAGGGGCAAAAATACGATAAAAAGGATAATAAAATCTGGAAGAGTTGCAGCAACTGAGTTGTATAAAACGGGAATGAAGACTATCGCGATAAGTAATAACGTTA
>CALMJT010000165.1 GCA_937864365.1 uncultured Alteromonadales bacterium
CGCTACGCTCGCACAAAACAATCAACTTCGTTCCGGCGGTTTAGCTGGTCGTTATAGGGCTTGAGCATGAAGAAGCTTCAAAATGCTATCGTATCTTTTATCCGTGATGCTGTTGCTTCCATCCGCTGGGAAAATGAAGATTCTCCAGGTTCTGCTCACTTGAAAGAAATAACTGAATACGATGGTGTTGTCGAAGAATTAAATTCTGAAATAGACCCTGAAGTAAAGGAATTCTATTTAGGAGTCATAAACGATATTGAGTGGGCGCTTAACGACGATTGGCTTCCTACGGAAATATGCGCTTTACCTTTGGTTGAAGCTCGTTGCTTTCTAAGTGACACTTGGCCAATTATCGAAGAGCATGGGTTAAAAGACTCAATCCGTAAAATTAAGGAATGTCATGCAACTTACAAAACAGCCCTATAACAAGCGGCTCAAATTCGCTTCGTTCCACTCTGCCGGACGCTCGCTGCGTTCACGCCGTTTAGCCGAGCGTTAGCCTTTAAGCCAGAGTATGAAATATTTTTGTGAATTTATAGTGGTATATGAGGATTGCTCAATGCCAAGAGAGGATGATCTTTGTCCCTTTGTGTATGACTCTAAAACTGAATTTGGAAAAAACTGTGACTATTATTTCGAAGGAATCGATGGTAGATGGACTAATCTTGAAATATATCAATCAGATAGAGTATCCGGAATTCCCGAATCAACTTTTTCTATTAATGTTTACTACGCAAAGAATCAAAATTATGAGTCGTGCGCAAACAATATTACAACGTTAAAGGCAATAGCTAGTTCGTTATGTAAAGAGAAATTTGAAGAAAAAAATATTAATAACATAGCTGTAGGCAGCATAGGTATTTCTACCAGTTCCACTAAAATATATAAAATGTTTCTACATAAAGTATTATTTTTGTTAAATCATACGCGAGGCTTTATAGTTAACACACCTAGAACTACTTTTAACGGTTCATTCATTGAGTGGTGCTACTTGGACAATAAGCAGTTTTTAAATGAGTTTTTAAAATAAGGCTAACAAAGCCATCAAACACGGACATTTTGGCTTTCTTTCCGTTTTTGGGGTGGCTACGCCACTTTACCCCAAAACTCCACTACAGCCAAAATGCCGCTTATGTGCGGCGTTAGTGGTATTTCATGGCTCAGGTTGATTTCTTTGCATCCGATGATGATTTCATAAATTTTGTAGGTTGGTTGCTAACCGAAACTGATTTTAAAATTTTTGAAGCTTATTCACGCATAGATCACGATATTAGACAAATAGTGACTGCTAAAGATTTAGTGGATTTAGGTAATGAAAGAAAAAACTCATCTTTCCTATTACGCTTTTGGTCACCGAGCGTGACTAATGAGCCTGTGTTTAAGAGTATTAAACTAAACCCAAACATCGGTAAATTCCGAACAAGTTTGGAAGGCGCTGGAGTTATACAGTTAGAACATGGTCGGGTTGAAAACAATCGTATTTTCAATTCTACTTTAAGCCACTGGAATGAAGCAGGTGCAAAAGCGAAATGTATGTACCCAACCGATGTAGTTGATTGGAAAAAATTAAGATCTATATCTGGTCAGTTAAATCGTCATATTAAAAATAAGTTGGCTCATGCAAAGGTGGGTAGCGCTCCTGTCTTAAAAGGGGCTATAAAACAAATTGATAGTGGTTTATCACTTTGGTACTGCGGTAAAGAAATAACAAAAGCAGATTTAGCTCTTGGGGCATAATACCACTAACAAACGCTTTAACCATAAAGGACGCAAAACAGCAGGCTTGCGCTCCTTCGTCGCTAATTTTAGCCTGCTATTTGCGCCGGTTAAGCGAGGCGTTGTACGTCTTTCGTGGTATTTTCTTAGTTTTAATTTGGCTGTATTTTGTCGTCTAAAATCGCAATTTTTGGTTTCTTAAACTTCGGTAAACTAAAGTGTTAACTATTAATCGTGGTTACCAATTTTAAAATTTTCCAGTTTTTAGTGCTTTTCCTGTTTGTTTTTCTCTGGTCACGTCAAATTGCAGTAAATGTCTAGTATGTAAGTCCGTTCATTCGTTGTCCGCGTTAGTTTGCAGTAAGCTTCAGGTCTCAGGCACGTTGATTTCATGGTAAATTGAGGCTTGGTGAAGTAATTGTTATTACTTCAAAACGTACAACAAGTGGGTCAAATCGAAAGCCGCTGCGCGTCTTCAATTTACCCAAGCGTTATACGTCTTCTGTATTATTCTTGGAGAATTTGATAACTGCTTTGTCTCTGAGGCTTGTCATCCTTGGTGGCTGACACTTCAGTAAACTAAAGTATTAAATGGTTGACGTGGTAAGTAATATTTAGTGTTTTGCCATCTTAAAATCGATTCTGTTAGTTCTTCTTTGTACACGTTAAATTGTGGTAAATTTTTAGTTTATTGGCCTGCATTTTAATGCAGTAGATTCAACAATAGTGGCAAAGGTTGTTTATGTTAAAAACGTATAACAAACCGCTCAAACATCAGGCAAAAAACAAGTTTTTGCCTTGGACTCGCCACTGCGTGGCTCGCTGTTTAGCGGGGCGTTAGAACTGTTCTGGGGTTTTATAAGTGGTAAATTTTAGGTGTTACGTAAGCTGGAAGTTCTGGTTCTTGGTATTTATAAGTAAGGTGTAAAAGGTTGGCAGCTACAAAATCGTGGCAGCCAATTTTTAGTAAAAAGTAGGTTCGTGTTGGGCAGTTTTGCTCTTCTTAGTTTCAATGAGTGAAGTGGTTGCGTAAGATTTAGTAGTTTCGTTCTTCGTGGCTCAAATTGGCAAACTTGGTAGCAGATAGTAAGGTGGCTCAAATGTTTAGTGGTATGCCTTTACAACTGCAAAATAGCTATTTTTTGTACTTGTTCTAACAAGTTGCTCTTATTCGTTTCGGCCACAAAAGACGTGGCCTCCACCGGACGCGCTAGCGCGCGCCGCAAAGCAAAGCGTTATGCAGGGAGTGTCGGATGAAATTTCAGTGTGCCTGTTGTGACGAAATCGTGGAGGGCATTCCCACTTTCGGTTGGGATTATCCCATCCACTACCTGGACGTCCCTGAGGCGGAGAGACCAGAGCGTGTATTTTTAACCAGCGATCTCTGTGTAATTGACGATAAATGGTTTTTCGTCAGAGGTTGCTTGGAAATACCCGTAATAGGCCACGACGATCCATTCATCTGGGGAGTGTGGGTGTCACTAAGTGAGGACAACTTTTTTGAGTTTCAGGACTTACTGGAAGTGAAAGAACGGTCGAAATTTGGTCCGTATTTCGGTTGGTTCTCTGCTTCAATAAATATCTATCCTGAAACTCTGAACCTCAAAACCAAAGTACACATCAGGGATGATGGAGTTCGGCCATACATTGAACTTGAGCCTACCGATCATCCTTTGGCCCTTGAGCAGCAACAGGGCATTTCCGTTAAGAGGGTTTCGGAAATATATGCGAACAGGGTGCATGGCAAGAAAATCGCATAACAATGTGGTCAACGGGACGCCTACTACGCTGCGCTCCGTTAGCGCCCATTACCACTGGCGTTAGAACTACTCAGTGGTTTTATCAGTAGTAAATTTTAGGTGTCACGTAAACTGAAAGTTTTTGTTCTTGGTGCCTTTAAATAAAGTGTTAAATTTGAATAATTACGAAATCGTGGTAGCTAATTTTTAGTAAAAAGGTAAATTTTCGTTGGGCAGTTTTGCTCTTCTTAGTTTCAATGAGTGAAGTGGTTGCGTGAGGCAGAGCAGTTTTGTTCTTCGCGGTTTCAATTAGTAACGTGGCACGTAACGTTTGGTAGTTTCGTTCTTCGTGGTTGAAATTGGCAAACTTAGTCGCAGAAAGTAAGGTAACTTAAATGTTTAGTAGTACACTTTTAGCAACGCAAAATAGCTATCTTCGCGGTTGTTCTAACAAGTTGCTCTTATTCGTTCCGGCCACAAAAGGCGTGGCCCTCACCGGACGCGCTAACGCGCGCCGCAAAGCAAAGCGTTAGGAATACTAATGGAAATAGATTGCGAAAAAGCTAAATTGAATGTCCTGTTGATACACCAATTTCTATCGGAAGAGTCTCAATGGGCAAAAGGAATTTCTCTATCAACTGTCCAAAAATCTTTGGAAAATTCGCTTTGCTTTGGCGGGTATGTTGGCTCAGAGCAAATAGCTTTTGCACGAGTAATAACGGATTATTCTACTTTTGCTAACCTTGTAGATGTTTTCGTCCTGCCCAATTATCGCGGAAATGGGTTTGGCAAAAAACTTATGGAGGCCGTTATCTCTCACCCAGAACTGCAAGGTCTAAGGCGCTTCACGCTCGCGACGGCTGATGCACATGGTCTGTATAGTCAGTGTGGTTTTGCCTCTTTAGTTAAACCGCAAACTTTTATGGAGCGTTATCAGCCTGATGTATATGTAAGTTCCTAACAAGGCCATCATGCATCGCCAGCAAGCTGGCTGGACAAATTTTCCGTTGCTCGTTTTGTGCTTAATCGCTACGCTAGCACAAAACAATCAAATCCAAATTTGCCGCATATGGTGACGTTAGAACTACTCAGTGGTTTTATTAGTGGTAAATTTTAGGTGTTACGTAAGCTGGAAGTTCTGGTTCTTGGTATTTTTAAGTAAGGTTTAAAAGGTTGGTAGCTACAAAATCGTGGCAGCCAATTTATAGTAAAAAGTAGGTTTGTGTTGGGCAGTTTTGCTCTTCTTAGTTCCAATGAGTAATGTGGTTGCGTCAGGTTTGCTAGTTTCGTTTTTCGTGGCTCAAATTGGCAAACTTGGTAGCACAAAGAAAGGTAGCTTAAATGTTTAGTAGTACACTTTTAGTAATGCAAAATAGTTATTTTTGCAATTG
>CALMJT010000166.1 GCA_937864365.1 uncultured Alteromonadales bacterium
TCCTTAACCCCCGCCTCTAGCAACTCTTCAAACATAATGGTGGCTTTTTGCCCGTTAGGAGTCCCTAAAGAATAGAGTTGAAATGCATGTTCGCCGCGAGGTAATTCTTTTTCATGGGTGGCTCCAGAAATTGGGCGATTTACCTTGTCCCATTTACCCCGGCCATCGCTGTTTAGAGTCCAGATTTTTGGTGGTTGATATTCATCAGCCATGTTTTTTCTCCAATTAATTTTTAGCTATTCTAATTATTGAAAAACTTAAGAATTAGCATGTTTAAAGTTCTGTTGAGACTAACTGCGCAGCAATTAAGTTCTATACCTAAATACCGCTAAAATAACCTAATTGTATTTTTCATTGGCTATAAAAATAGAATCTCGCCGATGGATTTTGGGAACCGTATTTGTAATTACCAACGAGCCTTTCTTTCTCAGGGACAATACAAACGGAGTGAATCTGATCATCGCTTGATTATCGATTTTCTTGAATCTAACTAATTTCAAGCTACCAATTACCAAAAACGTATTTAAATTAATCAACACAGTAAACAATATGAAACTTTGATTAACCTACAATTTCCAGCAACACAGAACATGTCATCACGGTTTGTCTTTTGATTAAATCATGGCGAAGTTAATCAGTGATACCAATTGCTTAACTACTGAACGAAACTGAAAAAACACCATAGAATGTGCTGGAATTTTCCATTTAAGTCCAACGATCTTGGCCTAACGATCTCGGCTGTACTTAGATAGAAATTAATGAAACTAACGAAGGATATTAACGCGAGGTAATTATTTTAGATAGGATCAAGTTTTAAAGATGGGCATCGAAATTTTTGAACAAGCCTTTCATTTAAACTGTTCGACTGAGTCATGTGCAGCGGGAAGATAACATCAAGATCAATGCATTTAGATGCAATTAATCCATAATCAATTTATTTATGGTTAGAACGGTTTTATAAGGCTGGAGCGAAATGTTATCTATTTAATAGCATTTAAAATTATACCGTTGGTTTAATTTTAAATTCAATCCAAAAAGCGCTCGTGCAAAACCTTCAACATCTATATTTAAAATATAGCTCATCGACAAAGCCGATTACGTTAAATGTTACCTCATTATTAACTGAATAAAATTTAAAACTCAAAATCAAAATTAATTTTGTAGGTTTGATTGGCGGTTTCGTCATCCAATGGAAATAAAATTCCGGTTTCCCAAGTCAGTCGTTTCCTTCCACCTAATTTAACGACCCCCGAAAATACCGGGCCAAACGCAGAGGTAGTTTCACTCTGATAAAGTTCTAGACCTGGTTCAAAGCTTTGACTCAGTCTGTAGCGAGACTGTCCGGCAAAGGCCGTTTCGAATTCATCGTTAATATCTCCGCCCCATTCAATAATCGCCGATAAATTCCCAGTAAAAATAAAGCGGTTGTATTCTTTTAAACCAATTAAGGTAACCGCAGCTTCAAGAACATCTTGACCAAGTTCATCTTCAAATTCAAACAACAAACCCCAATCGCTACTGTACTCGCCCTGCTCTGTTAATTGCCATTTAAGCTCAATTTCGTAGGAATCTTCTTCAATCGCTTCGCCTTGTTCTTTTTCTCCGACCACATAGAATTCAAGAAACAAACGCTCAGACAAAGATTGACCATACCCAAATCGCGTTTTCCAGACATCGTTACCCCCGAACGGATCGTGTTCGAGCACGTTGCGAAATTCAATTTCGCGCTCCAACGGCTGAACATAAGGGTCGTAAACTCTATCGACGGAGGTAGTACCGGCAAATGCGGCACTTGACGACAGTAAAAGTAATAAGCTTGAGAATTTAATGGGCTGCGACATATGTATTTCTTACAGACTTTTTAAATAGCGAGAGAGCAAATGTTATAAGCATTAACGATAACGCAATACCGTAGGCAATAATTTCTAACCATGTTGGCGTAGATTCGTAACCGAATAATGCATAAGCAATTTGACCTAAAATAGATGATTCCGGCAAGATAAAACTGGAATCCCAAGCCGTACCGATATCAGGTAGCCAATCAGCCTGAATCAATAACTGAACGGCCTGTAAGCTCATACCAGAAGCAATTAAAGTAATAAAAAATATTTGTATTAATTTGAGCACTTTATATTCTGCGGCCATTATTAGACTGTAATACAACAATGCTCCCGCACTAAAACCAATTGCCATACCAATAAATCCACTGGTAGCGGCGTATACAAAATTTTGATCCGTAATGATAAACCCTGAATAAAATACAAACAGTTCACCACCTTCGCGAGAAATAGCAAACGCTACGGTTATCGCCATAACAATAATCAGCAATCGTTTAGAGCTGACCGAAAAGCTTAACATGACGCACAAACAAAACAGTAAACCAGTAATCAAAAACATGGCAAAAGCGTTGTAAACTTCTTGCCCCATGTACTCGAAGCTTTCTGATAGCGCACTAAGATTTAGTGCGTAAATTACCGCAAAACACATACCCGATAAAAAACCAACGGCAAGCCAACGATTAGAAACATCATAAATACGGCTGATGGATAACAGAACACTTATTAGTAGGCTTGCCTCTAATGTTTCACGCAACACCAATACAATTACAGGCAACAACATAAATCACTCCGCGATAATCACGCCTTGCGCTGTGGTAATATTAAACTCGCCAAAAAAAGGATAAATTCCAGGCGCTAAAGGACCAATAAAAATAACCGATTTACTGTTACCAAGTATTACTTTTTCTCGGTTGAGCTCGTAACTTTCAAACTCTTCGGGAGTGCTGTCTTCATTGAGCACCAACAACTTGATCTTGACATTAGCGGGAACATGCAGCTCTGAAGGATAAAATAAATGATCTTTAATGCGCAGCTCGAACTCGGGTTTGGCTGCAAAGGTAAAAGACGCGCTCATGCACACAATCAAGGTAACAAACAATTTAGTTAGGCCTAAAAACCTTTGATTGCAAAACTTTCTCACACTATGCATTTGAGGTCTCGTCATTATATTTTTTAGGAAATTTCATACGAACGCAAAAGCCACCTAAATTAGGTGACGGAATGCTTCGAATCTTACCTTGGTGAGAACAAACAATCTCATTAACGATGGATAAGCCTAATCCTGATCCTTGAATATTAGAATTATTTTTATCGCCATCGAGCCGATAAAATCGATCAAAAACCTTAGCGGTCTCTGCTTCTGGTACGCCTGGGCCAGAATCTTCAACTAAGATGTCGATAAAGTCGTCGTATTCGCTAATGCTTACCACGATAAAACAGTCGTTCTTGCCGTATTTGCTGGAATTATCCAAAAGGTTTCGAAATAAAATTTCAATAGCGAAAGGTTCGCAATCGAGCAATATATTATCGACTTCTTCATGGGTATTGAGTATATCTGTTTTTTCTAAATTCTGTAGATTATTAAAATTATCTAATTTTAAGGTTTCTTGTTCAAAAAAAGCTTCATCATCGCGAATGCAAATAAGAGGAATATTATCTTCACGATAAAGCCCCGAAACTCGTCGAGCGATGACATTACAAGTTTGATTACGCGATGCTAATACCGGATAAAAATCGGCAACCATTGCACCCAAGTGCTCAACCAGATTAATCGACTTAAAATTATTCGCAAACTGCTCGCCGCCAATTCTGTGTAGCGTTAATAACTGATCGATGGCACCTGACATTCTATCAATGGACTTTTTCATATCGTCGCAAACGGAATCTTGTTTCACGCTTTCTGGCAGGTTGTGGAGTTGTAACTTTAAAATAGCCAGTGGTGTTCTAAGCTCGTGAGCTGCGTCGGCAGAAAAACGTTTTTCACGATCGAAAGATATTTTTACGCGCTCAAATAAGCCGTTTAACGCACTCACAATTGGCGCCATTTCAACGGGGTATTTCTGTAATTCCAGCGCACTTAAATCGCGGGTATTACGATTGGCCAGTAAATTCGCCAATTGCGATAAAGGCGCTAAACCACGACGAATAATCAACCACACCAAAATACCCAACAAAGGTAATACCCAAATGGTGGGTAAAATGGCTTTTAAAATAATTTGCTCGGTTAAGGTCGTATAAGAATTTGATTGAAAACCAATCACAATATAGGGTTGAAACTGGTTAATTCTAAGATTAAATTCGGCGGCATCGTCTGTGACTCTCTCGGATAAGAAATCCGCTTTGGTTCGCCAACGATGAGCATTATAGCTGAAGGTATGAAAGCCAGGCTCATGTAAAAATAAAGGTTCTTTCGGTGCATTATTAGAGGCTATAGATACAACGCCATTGTCGATCACTTGAAAAAAAGTATGCTCGTCAAATAAATCACTCGGAATCGGTAATTTTAAAGCAACGGCTTCGTTTTCAGTTTGAACATAACTGGCATTATGCAGAGTTTTAACCAGAGTTTCGATAACACCAAATCGTTCGGTGACTTGGCTATCCAACAAATCAGCAGCGGATTTAGCACTTTCCTTAAAGCCGTGTAGCGCGGCAATAAAGTTGGTCAAACAAATTACCGAGAGCAGTACAACGGCGAGAAAGGTGCGTACAGAAGACGGAAAAATAGCGATTAACTCCCTACTTTAGGAATTAAATAACCAACACCTCGAATGGTTTTAATAAATCCTTCGGGAAGTTTTTTGCGCAGGTTACTAATGTGCACCTCTATGGCGTTACTGCCAATTTCTTCACCCCAAGAATACAAGTTACTTTCTAGAATTTGTTTGGTTTTTACCTGACCAACACCTTCCATTAATACCTTAAGCGTCATGTATTCTTTTTTGGGAAGCGAGAGTTTAACGCCGTCTACTGCGACTTCGTGTGTGGCGCTATCGAGCACTACGGTTCCAACAACAATTTCGTTACTGGTAGATACTAGGTTCACGCGTCGTGATAGGGCTCGTAATCGAGCCAATAATTCGGGCATTTCAAAAGGTTTTGATAAATAGTCATCGGCGCCTAAATCCAGCGCTTTTACTTTTTCGTCTACCGCATTGCGAGCGGTAAGAATAAGCACCGGCGTGGTGTGCTTTTGATTGCGAAGATGATTTAAAACACCGAAGCCGTCGATCTCTGGCAAACCTAAATCTAAAATCACTAAATCAGGTTCAAGCGAATCAAAATAGCGGAGCGCACTCTGGCCATCGTAGGCGCACTCCACCACAAAGTTTTCACGCACCAGCGCCTGAGACAACGCATTCGACAAATCTTTATTATCTTCTACCAAAAGCACTTTCATGCGTGATTACTTTCCTAACGGCCTGCGCCTTCAATTTCTTTTAGCGCAAGGCGAATTTCTTCTCTTCGACCAGAATCTGCCAAGGGACGATTTGGGCGATCTTTAGCCGCTAAAGCCTTGTTAAAGTACTTACGCGCTTCATCAAACTGTTTTTCTTCAACCAAGTACTGACCGTAAAAATAGTTTGGATCAATACCATCTGGATTTATAGCTAGGGCTTTATCCAAAAATTCTTTCGCCTTTTTGTTACTGCCAAAGGCTACCGGCCATCCGGGAACCCGTAAATGCAAAATACCTAAACTGGTGTAAGCAGAACCTTGAAGCGCAGTTGCGTCGTATTCGAGCGATTCTTCTAGGTCTTTTTTAGCCTGTTTGACTAATTTTAAAGCACCTAGACCACCTTTGGTACCGGCAGCGGTAGATTTGATGATACCACTCCAAGCATACAAGTTTGCATTTTTTGGGTATTGTTTTAGATAACTGTCAACGGTATCAAGGAGCTTATCAAAGCTCTCTTCTTGTTGATCTTCGTCGAGCTCGTAATAGATGTGTGCCCATTGATGCTGAAGATCACTTAAAGCCTCATCCGCTGAGTTAGCCGCCCAAGAAGTTGCAGAGAGAAAACTCGCAACGAACACACAAATTGCCGTTGTCATTTTGAACGGATTAAACCCCAATCGTTGGTAAACAACTGTTATAGAACTCATGATGTAACCCCTTCACGCTTGCAAAATTTAATAATGGTAGACAATTTTTTTTGAATAGATTTATCAACAACATTAGGCAGTAAAGCATTAATGCGAACAAATAAGGACTCGGGAAATCCCAAATACAGATTACTGCGCGCCTTATTTTTTATGGCTTTAATTAACTGCTGGGCAACCCAGCTCGGTTCATCAACGTGATTGCCAAGCTCGGTATTTAAGTCGTCAATTTCCGCTGAATTTAATGCCGTTTTTGTGGCTCTTGGCGCAAAATATAAAACATCAATAGGAGAATTTGCCAATTCACGACGCAGGGATTCTGACAAGCCACGTACACCAAATTTGGTAGCGCAATAAACGCTAGAACCCGGTAAACCAATGCTGCCAAGAATGGAGCCAACGTTGACAATTAACGCTTTGTTGGTACGCTTTTGTTGATTGTAAGCATCAACAAAATCACGGCACAACATGGTAGGAACGGTGAGATTCGTGAACATCATGTTAGCGATATCACTATCGCTCATATCACTAAGTAGGCTTAGGTCGTTCACGCCCAAGCAATTAATAATAATATCTGCTTGATACTGTGACATAACCTGTTTGAAGTTCATGCGATCTGATTTGTTTTTAAAATCAACCACGGTGTAGCTGACATCAACTGATGCCAGCTCGTCTTGCAAAAGTTTTAGCTTTTGTTCACTGCGACCGGCCAGCAACAACTTCGCGCCAGATAGAACAAGTTCTTTCGCAATCTCTTGTCCTATTCCTCCAGAAGCCCCAACCAATAGCACTTTAGAATTTTCGATTTGCATATCAATCCCGATCAATCGAAGATTATTGTTTTAATACCTGCGCCTGAGACTCCGCTAATTCAGAAAAGACATTAGCGTATAATTTATAGAAGTTTTTAGCCGCGTGAATAATTACCGCTTGTTCTGCCGGATCGGTAATTTGATTCATAAGACCTTCGTAAAATTTTACATGCTCTAAATCAAGCTCACCGTGAGAAGTAAGGTAACTAAACGCAGAATTTGGTAAATTTAAAGATGCCTGAATAACACCCGCCGCTTTAGTGGCTAACTGTGTGCTTGTGCCTTCTAAAACCAACACCATGCCAAAAAAAGCTAAGGGTGAAACGCGATCAATGGAATCATACGCATATGAAACCATCATTTCAGTCGCAAAATTAGGAACGGATACGCGAGCTTGTTCTTTATTGTAACCACAGGCAGCGATATCGTTAAGCACCCATTCTTGATGTCCAGATTCTTCTTCAATGTATTCTGCAATTGCCACACGCAACCATTCTTGAGATTCCGTTAAACGCGAACCGCAACGCATCAATAAAGGCACTGTATGTTTCACGTGATGAAACGCTTGCTGTAAAAAAGCCACGTACAAATCTAAAGAAATATCACCGTGCAAACTGGCTTGAATAACATCTAACGTAAAAAGATTATTTTTTTCGGCTTCGGTTGCTTTAATTAATGTTTCGTAAAAGCTCATGTTAGCTCCGTTACAGATTCATTGTACAACGCATCAATCAATGATTCGTTGTTTTGTGTAAAAGAAATTCTATTGATGCGACCGTTATAGGTTAAATACGGCTGCCATTGTTGTTTAGATAAATAGGTAAATTGTTTTACTTGCGCGTAAATAGGCAGATGTTCATTTATAGACAGTAATTGCTGCTGCAAGTGCTCAACAGGAATACCCACATCTACAATTTCTAGCGCTGCACTTAAATAAGGTTTTGCTTCACCTAAAACCAAGGCACGCACCACAAACGGAAATTTTTCCAATTCAGATTCAACCCACTCGGGATTTACATTGCGACCGTTACTTAATACCAAGGTATTTTTCTTACGACCAGAAATGTAGAGATAACCGTCTTTTAATTCGCCAATATCACCGGTGTAAACGGGGTCTGAAAGAGCCGTCCAACTGTTTGGATCACCAACGTAACCCAAGTTTGTTGAATTTCTAACGACAATTTCACCATCCACAATACTCACTTCGCAATGCGGCAAAATTTTACCAACGGAATCGATTGGATCTTGCAAACTGGCGTTAAGGGCTACAACCGAACCGCACTCAGACAATCCATAACCTTGATACACCGGCAAATTTAATTGCCGAGCTTGATTTAATAAATCGGCTGATACCTTGCCGCCGCCCACAGCAACAAAAGAAAAACTTGTTGGCAACGCCATACCTTGATGAACCGCTTGCAACAAGAGCTTTAATAATTGCGGTACTAAGATTGTGGTATTGGGTTGTACTTGATGCAGCTCCTGAAATAATGTCATTAACAACGCTGGTAGTTGTGTACGATCACTGCTTTTAGGCGAAAAGAGTAAATCGTTAACCGTATCGGAAAGATAAACACAACCGCCGCACATAAAACTGGCGTAAATACCGGCAATGTTTTCCAACAAGGTTGAGAATGGCATAAAACTAAAATGTACGGGGCTCTCAACATTAACCGCAGCCACTAAAGAACTCGCCACTTTTAACTGATGTTCAGCACTTAAACAAACGCCCTTTGGGCTTGCCGTAGAACCCGAGGTGAAGGTAATTTTTTGCGTGCCTTGCGGTAAAGCATTCTGGCTTTCGGGTTTAAGCTTTAAATAATACAGGTTGGGTAAGCACTTAAGCGTATGAGTACTACCAACATGAGCTATTTTTGATTGTGTTAAAAATTTATCCAAATAAGCTTCTTCAAAAATAATCAAATCGATAGAAGCTTGATTTAGGCTGTGAAAAATTTGTTCGTCACTAAAGAACGTTGGCAACGGCAACGAGGTAATACCGTGATCGAACAACGCCAAATCTAGCGCGATCCAACCAATGCTGTTTTTCGCAATAAAAGCAACACGCTGGCATTGTAAAGCGCTTAACTCTGTACTGATTTGACGAACTTTTTGATTCAACTCTGCATAAGTTAGTGAATCATCGGCGGTGCGTATCGCAACCTCGTCGTTACATTGCTGTAGAAAAATTTGAGCTAAATTACCCACCGTCTTTACCTAATTAATTTAGAAATATTATCGATGTCTAAATCTAATGATTTGGTAAACTCGCTATATTCATAGATGGACTCAAGAATACTTTTTGCGTTTTTCAAAGAAGCCACCAACACCATAGGCTTGGTGTCGTAATAAGTACCCCAAGATTTACCGCCGTCGGATAAACGACTTGGATCTGCTTCAGCTAGGGTAATTACCTCAAGTCCGGTTTTAGAAATAATGTGTTTAACCTGCGCAGTGGCGGTAAACACCATATGTTCGAAACCCGCTTGGTATAAAATTTTCGCTAGAATTAAAAAAACACTCAATGATGCGCCGGGATGCAAAGAAACCAAATTGCCAATTTCCACCAACTGGCTGCGCAACACAGGCTTCATTAATTTACTCGCAACGGCCTGCTCTAAGGTTTCGCCTAAATACTGTTCGAGAAAGACCGCCTCAGCTTTTACCGGATTTACACCCACCAAACAAAGAGAGCGATCATTGCATCGAAAATCTAAAAGATGAGGTAAAAAGTGGCTAACTTGCGCACCGTAACAAGTCTCAAATTCACCTGCTATCTTCTCTTCCATCAATTTGCGAGAACTACGATCATTTGCATGAATGTCAGAATGCGTTATCTCAATCAACGAATGAATATTAGTTCTTTCGAAATAACGACGCAGAGATTTGTGTGATTGAGTTAACAAGAGCTCACCTCATAATTTAAATTCTCAGCAGGTTTTGCTGACAACACTAAAATTACGCTCTGAATCTTAGCGAAACCTTAAGGTGAGATAATTATTTGAGGGCGAGATCACAAAAATTGAAAAGAGACTTAGCAGGGAGTTTTACGTCGTTTTTCGCAATTTTTCGCAATTTTTCGATCAATATGGATCGAATTCGTACCACTATAAGCTTAAATTATAGAAGATGAACCACTAACAGACGGTTATTCGCGTATTTTTGATCAATGATTCACCACTTTCGAGGAATTAGCCCCTTAAGAAATCGTCGGATTCTTAAGAAACCAGCACAACCTTAAGAAATGATCTGATCCGGTAACTTGTTAACTTGAGAATCCTCAGATTAACTCATCCGAGATTTAATCCGAGGACAAAAGTTGAAAATGCGATTTCCAATTTCTTCGCAATTTCAACCACTTACAGTTCTTGAAATTGGCTACACATCCTTGTCTCACGGGAAACTCTAGGTTAATCGGAGTTCTCTTAACAAAATTAACCACAGAAGTATTATGGCAATAAGAAGCACTCTTTAAGCAATCGACTGAGTTTATTTGCGGCATCTCAGAGCTTCTTAACAAGGTTCATTCCACTGAACAATTATCGATCGGAATCGACTTTACGTGCAACGAACTCGGTAAGATTTAACAAGGACGTTAAATTATTTTCTTTAACATCTTGTGGTGAAAAGCGAATATTAAATTCCTTTTGTACCATCATAAAAAAACGCAGCGAGTTTAGAGAATCAAGCAAACCATCTTGCTTAAAATATACATCGTCGTCACGAAAATTAAGATCGCCAAAAGATCGCAATAAATTAACCAATATTACTTTAATACGATCAAAATTAGCGTTACGCGCCACAGAGCTGGTTTCGTAAGATGTTGAAGAACTTGTCATAGAATCAACTTCCTTTCAGCCAAACTTTAACTCCAACAATTCGGGTTTTATGGGATTATTCATCGACAAGGTTTTTTTATTAAGCGCAGATTTATGTATCGCCTCCATCAGCTCTAAGCCTTCGTTAGCAATGCCATAGCTGTATGCGCCACTGAATAAATCAAGGTCGTGATTTTTTGAGTCTCTGTGGTTTTTACGGTAAATAATGGCGTTGGCAAAATCGGTGTATAAATTGGCAAAGGCTTCAATAAACCCGGACGGATGCCCTGCTTTAAAACGATTATAACGAGGTGCATTGGCCGTGTAGCAAAAACTGCCTCGTTCGATAATTTCACGTCTGCCATCGGCGTAATTAATGGTTAACAGCTCTGGCGAGGTTTGCTCCCAAAATGCAGAGGCATTATCGCCGAAGATACGCAGCGACATGCCATTTTTGTAGCCCAGAGCGGATTTACTTACCCAAAGTCGTGCAAAAAAATCCTGTTCATATTCAATCAGAGCAGAGGCATCATCAACAATATTATCAATTTTACCGTAGGTATTTTCTTGAGCACGAACCGTTACGGGATGTAACTTGGTTAAAAAATAAATTAATTGATGCAAATGGCACGTAAGGTCTAGGTGGATTGTAGGAATGCTTCCGTCATGTGTACGCCAAGATTGTATCGGCGAAACCTTTGCATGCTTTCCGCCGCGAATATAACCTTCTTGTGGCATTTCGATTTGAATTTGCATGAGCTTACCCAACTCTCCTCTTGAAATTCGAGTTCTAAGCTCGCGCACCATTGGATACGCAGAATAGTTATAGGTAACCGATAAAAATCCGTTATTCTTTTTTAATGCCGAATTAATACGTGCAGAAGACGCTAAATCATTGGTTAAAGACTTCTCACAAATCACCGGAATATCTAGACTTAACGCAGAAATAACCATCTCTTCGTGAATGGGTGTTGGTGTTAAAATCACAACAGCGTCGATCTCATTTTTCTCAGCAATTAAAAGATCCTGCCAATTATCATACAACCGATCTTGAGAAATACCGTAGGAGAACGCAGTTTCTTCGTTAACGGGATAATTTGAGCTAAAAGCGCCAGCAACAAGCTTCCATGCATCGTCTAATTGGCTTGCACAGAAATGAGTGTAGCCAACCGCCGAGTTTACACCACCGCCGATAAAAGCCAATTTAAGAGTATTTGCGCTCATAGTAGTATTCCAGAATTAGACATTTATAATAAAACTAAAAAATGGGAACCTTCGATTAACGCAACCGTAATTCAGTCAAAGGTTTCTGCTCACTAAAACAAACCTAGAGAAAACCTAGAGAAAATTACGAATGAGTTAATTAGATGCACCTAAAAAACATTATTGTTGCATGATTTTTTCTTATAATTAGTCGTCAATAATTAAAACAAAAATATCGCCCTATTTTTTCTAAATAATCACGATCATAAGTGGTCACGTATTCTGCGAGTTTTACTCGACGTATCTTACCCAACTCTGTCTTTGGCACTTCGTTTAATACAAAGAAATGTCTGGGTAATTGATAGTTCTCGCACTTATCAAGAAGAAAAAGACAAAAATCGTAAAAATTTATAGTAACTTCTACATTTAAAGATGGTGGCTCTATTACCAGAGCAACAACTTCGCCCAAACGGTCATCAGGAAATGGAATTGCGTATAAGTTATAGTTTTCATTCCAACCAATGTCCTTGTTAGCGGCCAGATATTCCTTAGCGAGATTCTCCACAAATTCTGGATAAACCTTTGTGCCACCAACATTTATACGCTCTTTTTTTCGACCAACAAAATACAAATATCCATTTTCATCACAATAACCCAGATCGCCGGTATGCACATAAGATTTTGAAATAAAATCTGTGTTGTTAAATTCAATATAGCCCATAAATGCTAAGGGTGATTTTATGCAGATCTCGCCCACTTGATTAACATCAACAGTAGTACCAGAATCATCCAGAATATGAATATCTACTTGAGAAATAGGTTTGCCAACAGAGTTAAATGAGTTATCCAATAACATATGCTCGTTAAGCTTCAAAGAGGTCGCTACCGCAACCTCGCTTGCACCATAACATTCGTAAAATTCAAAATTCTTCTTAGCAACGATGTTTACGCGCGTATCATTATCGAGTTTAGCGGACGAAGAAATAAGCTTTTTAAGTGCGCCAAGATTAAATAAACGCTCATCAGAATCGGCTAATAGATTTTTAATCTGTGTTGAAACAAGTACCGCAACAGTCACTTTATAATCTAAAGCACTTTGTAAGAACAAATAATCTGAAAATCGTTCGAGCAAAACACAGTGCTCGCCGTACAATAAACTGGTAAAAAGAATTCGTTGCGCAAGTGAGTGATAAAGAGGCGTTGCAATAATAAATCGGTCATTGGCATCAAGTTCAAAAGTCGAAAAAAATGACTCCGCACGCTTGAGCTTTGTACCCTGCCCTAAACACATCCACTTGGGTGCAGAAGTAGTGCCCGAAGTTGTCGTTAAAATATAAGGCGGCCCAGAGTTATGATTGGATTTATCTAACAAAGCTTGGATATTATCTATAGCCGTAAAAGCGGGTTGCTTGTCCGCTTTTTTACATAAAATAGAACTAAGAAGATTACAACAACCCTCATTTTTAGGTCTCACATACCCTAAATTTTGTAACGTATTTTCTTTATTTCTAGCGTCAGCATTTGAATATATAACCATGTCTGGCCGATAAGAACGCAGTGTTTCGCAAAAATTCTCTTCGCTCACCTCTGGCGACAACGGCATAACAAGCCATTCTAGCTTTGCACACAACAGCAATATGAGCACAAAATCCAAATTATTCGAAAGCGCTGTTACAACCACACGCGGATGTTTTGAATCTGGCACAGCAAAATTATTCGCCAGTACATAACGTTCTAAATCGTCAACCAATTGCATCAGTTCGGTAAACGTATAACGAACACTTTGTTGGGAATTGCTTATTGTTAAAAAAAATGCATCGGTACCGTTTTTTTCTGACTCTCTTTGCGTTGGGTGTTTTGTTCTATTGTGTAAGATTTGTGTGTATAACATAGGTACAACTCAGGAGTGCTAGTGAGAAGCACTAAGCACGCATAACATTATTTCAGCCATGCTAAATAAGCTTTACTGTCAAAATCGAAGATTTCACCCGCCTGTGTAACAACAACATCACCGAGTTGAGTGTTTTTTGTCACCAAGGTATTAGCGCCAATATACGTGTACGGCGCAACAGAAACGCCATGAGCGACACAGGCATTAACGCCCATAAAACAATGCTCACCTATACTCACACCACCTGCCAGGCTAACACCAGAATTAAGCCAACTATAATCGCCTACAACACAGTCATGACCAATATTAACTCCGCTTGCGATAAAAACACTGTCGCCAATACGGGAGTTACAATGGATTGTGGTATTGTTTAAAATAAATCCAAACTCACCAACCGTTACATTTCTGTGCAGTTCAAAACTCTTGTGAATGAATCGAAATAGTTTAAAGCCTTGATTCTTAAGCGTATCCGTAATTCGTTTACGAATATCATTCATTTCAGAAAAACCCACCGCAATGGCAATGGTCACGTCTTTGTTGGAAAATTGATGAATAAATTCGGATAACGGAATCAGAGGTAGATGGCAAATGTTGGAAGTTAGGCAATACTCATCTTCGCAAACAAATGCAATCACATTATGATCTTGGACTATGTATGAAAACAGCGTTTCCGCCATTGCACCACTGCCATAAATAACAATGTCTTCACTCGTGGCTGGATTAAAGTGATTATTAGGATTCATGAACGACTCGATTTCCACCTGAGTAATTTAGATGGCAAAAAGTACAGACTCACAGATACCGTTTGAATAATGTCGAAAATAATACTTTCTCGAAATAGACGAGCTCTGTAGCCACGTGAATATATCCGTCAAATCGTGAGGCAAATGATATGCGCTGATAGCAAATCCGACATTTTCATTGTCCCTTGATTGAATGGCGCCTTTTAAAGCCGACATTTCGGCACCTTCAATATCTAATTTGACTAAAACACGCGCATTTATGTCGTTAGTAATCATTTCAGACACTTCCGTGTCGATGGAAGTCGTTTCGATATAGCCAGAAACTTCTTCTGCGCAGTTGCCTTCGTGCCTGGGCGAACTTGGTAACTTATCAAATATTTTGGTTATTTTGGTTTCAGTACCTTCACCTTCTAAAAAAGCATAGCCTAATTTATCGGAAAGACAGGCATTTTTTACTGTAATTTTTCCTGACGACAAGAATTCCGTCATATTTCGTTTTGCAATATTAGACTTTATGAGTTCAATATTTTTTATATTGGGTTCGAACAAATAAACCTGATGTATCGGGTCAAAGAGCTCAATAAAACGAATGCTGTCATGACCATCGTAAGCGCCGCCGTCTATTAAACAATTAAATTTTTTATTCAACACAAAGTTTTCGAAATATTGCTGATCTATTTTTACATCAAAATGCATCAAATGTTGTATGTCGAGAGTATACCTAAACTGCACAATGGCGGTAAGCTCGTCTCTTGATTGCTGATCGGCAAAATAAGGTAAACAGCGTTCAATAATCGCAAAATCTTCGTTTATTCCCGCTTGCGCCTGTGCCAACATAGTAGCGGCAAATTCTTTGGGATGACGGTTGACAAAATCACCGATAAAAATTGGCTTAAAACCCTGTGACCGCAGCTTAAGATGTGCGTAGGCAGCTCTGGAGTTATAAACGCAGTTAATCATATTATCGGCCTGCGAAACCTCAGATAAGCGAACTATGGGACAATTGTACGCGGATTTCTCGCTAGAAAATTCATCCACTATGAAATCAACGGGTACGAGTTTGGTTAGAATTTCTGTATATTCGTTATTTCCAAACGCAACTGTTTTAGCCATTTGTGAGTCTCTAAGATATCTGCGCCTGTTTTAGAGAGGTGCTTTGGGGTACAAAACTCTGTCTTTGTGCAACCGTCCAGAGCTTATGATTATCGTGCTTAATTGCTTCGTGATGCTGATAAATCCAGAAACATAATTGGGAAAAATCCTCGCTTACGTCCGATTCTTTATGATTAAAAAGCAACGAGTCGATATTTTTCTCTAATAAACTGTTACTAATTTCAACACGTTCTGAATTATTTCTAATAAGCCGCATAACTGCCGCGTAATAATCACTCACGCTAGTTGTTCTGCAAAATTCCGGTAAGCCTACCCTCAAGCTCAGTTCATAATCGGTATGACTGTGAGCTTCTGGACCATCCAAACAAATCACCGGAATGGCCAAGCGTATGCAGTCGATAAAACCGTTGGTATTACCGAAGGGAAATGGACTCAACGCAATATCACAACCGGCGAGATGACGCATATAGTCTTTATAGTGCATATTTTCGTACACAACACACGGCATTATTTCTGATAGCCTGGTTTGAATTGCCGCAAAATTAACCCCAGACATATTGGGAAAGAAATGAAATTCAACCGGTCTTGAGCTGGTTTCTAGTATTTTTTTGCAAACATCCAATACCGAGGGATTGAGCTTGTAGGCAATGCTGGGAATGGCGATTTTTAACACATCGGGATTCACATTAACGTTGGGAAAAATTTCAAACTGTAACGCGCCCATAGACAATGCAAAGGCACCGTTTTTAACGTGCATAGCGGTTTCAAATAAACATTGTGGATCACCCATGGTGCCTTCTTCGGCAACGATATAATCCATATATTCACAAAAACTGGTTGCTGGATGGCCCATAGTCATTAATTGAATGGGTGCCAAACGATACTGAGTACAGGCAACCACCCACGCCTCCATACCAACACTTGGATAATAAATAACATCGGGTGCTAATTTAATAATTTTGCCAATAGTCGACTTAATGTCTTTAACTGTGTGCGACTTATCAAGCGTGATAACCTCATTAAAGTTTTTTACAGAGTTGCGATCAAACCGCTTTTCTACCGAAATGAATACCGTGTAAAAATGCTTATTAAGACTGTCCACCGCGTGGCCGTAACAACGGTACATGGCATGGTCAGAGGTATATCGCTCAGCAATTACCAATAACACCGGTTTTTCTCTGGTGACTCTGTGTTGAGCAATAAATGGTTGTTTTACACCATTTTTTTGACAATAATTTTTAACAATTTTATTAAGGTGTATTTTTATGTGATGCTTTTGCGGATTATTCATGTAACTGCAAAACATCCAAGTGTTTACCAATCGTATTACCGCAATATCAGAAGGAACGATGGTAACAAATCGAGACGCATGTTCTAAAATAGTATTTCTGGCATTGTCAGACTTTTCGGTTAAAACCATTTCGTTATCGAGTAAACTCAACCAAAATAAGAACCCAAGATCTTTGGGTAAAGACTGCAATAAACTGCCAATAATTTCTTCGCCCGAATTTGCACTACAAGCCACAATCACCTTATAAAAATCGGAGTCATTTTTATAAACAATTGTATCAGTGCCAGACTTTTCGCCAATTAATGCGAGGATATGCGACATATCAGAAAAGTCTGTAGCGGCAAATACAGTGTCTAGATATCGCTTAAATAGCAATAAATACTCAAAACCACTGCGACTTAGAGTAAGTTGTGGATCGGATAATAATGCGGTTACGGCTGCGCAAAAGCGTGTGAGTAATATTTTTGACGCGCTCTTGTTGCGATTTCTTACGGCTACTGACTGATTAACGGTAACCAAATCCCAGGTTTTTTGCTCAAAACCTTGCAAGGCACGTAATAGTATTAACATGGCGTTTTCATAATCACGACGATAAACGCAACGTTCGAGATCTTCTAAATCGTATATCTTTTCTATTTCGGAAGAATTATTTGACATAGTTGCTCTCTGTTCTCTTTTGGTCAGCTGTGCGTCAATTAACTGACTTAATGCCGCTTAATTTTTGAATAAAAGAAATGAGCAGTCTTTATGCCAAATAAAAGTGTCTTGCGGAATCGTCTAAAACACGAATAGGCTGATCAGTGATTCACATATAAGAAACTCTGTGCAACTTAGAATTTCGAGCAACGTAGAAAATGTCGTCAATTTCAAGAACTGTAAGTAATTGAAATTGTGAAGCAAGTGGAAATCGTATTGCCAATTTCTGCTCTCTGATTAAATCTGGGATACGTTAATCAGAGGTTATTATCATTCTACGCAACCGTAGTCATTGCTCTCGAACTTTGCGAATTCTCAACTAAAGCTTTTGCTAATGAAGAGCACATATAATCTATATCGGTATTTGAGAGAAATGGATGAAATGGCAAACCCAACAGTTGCTCACTCAAGATTTGGCTATTAATAAGGCTACCGTATTTTAAGGATAGATTTTTTACGTAGGATTTAAAGGCTTGATGATTATGCAATGCCGGACAATACCATTGTCTTGTAGTGATACCATAGTCGTGCAGTTTATGCGCAAGATCTTTGGCATTTTGACCGAGTTTAATCACAAACAACGTGGGTAGCTTCGGAATATCAGCATTTTGAAATTGAATTTTATCCGATAAAAATTCCAATTTAGATCTAAACGTAGCATACAACGCTTGTCGTTTTAGCTTAATCTCATTAAATCGGGCAATTTGTGCTAATCCAATTGCTGCATGGTATTCACTCAATTTGGCATTCATACCTGCGGTATGAATGGTTCCGTTGGAAAAACCAAAATTAGTAATATCTCGACAAATATCAAGATACAAGTTATCTACCGAAACAATACCACCACCCTCACCTATGCCGAGACTTTTTGTCGCATGAAAACTGTAACAAATATCGACTTTTTGTCGCGGTGTCTGACTTGGAAAAGCACCCGCTGCATCAATTAATACGCGGCAATTATTTTTTTCGGCAAATAATTGCCATAGTTCCTCATTAATTTTACAACCGTAAGCGGCAACGGGAATAACTACTTTTGCACCACTTTTTATAAGTGCTTGTTCGGCAATTTCGGGGGTTAGGATCCAGCTATTTGGGTCTACATCCACTAATACTGGAATAAGTCCTGAGCGAATTACTGCGGTAGCTGTGGCAGGAAAAGTCAATGAAGGCAACAACACTTTTGTGCCAGGACGAAATCTGTAAGCACTCAAAGCAACTTCTAAAGCAGTTGTACCCGAGCAGGTAGATACCATGGAAAAACTGTTGACCGAATTGGGATTTTCTCTTTTTAAGAGACCGGTTATTTCGTGTTCAAATTCTTGGCACAATGGACCGTAATTAGAATACCAGCGATTTTCATCAATTTGCTTTAACCATGGCAATATATCGTGAACTGAAGGCAGATCTGGAACAAGCAAAGGTATCATAGTTATTACCTAATTTATGATAAAAATGGCTGAACTTCGATTAACAGGCACATTGGTGTCTATAGGGAACTCTGATTAACTTTGAGTCTCCTGCGGCACAAGGATGTGTCACCAATTTCAAGAACGGTAAGTGATTGAAATTGTGAAGAAATTGGAAATTACATTTTCAATTTCTACTCTCTGATTAGTTCATGGATGAATTAATCAAAGGTTTCTATAGCTTTATTTCGGCAAATAATTGAAGACCTTTAGACTCTTGGCCCTACGGGCAATGTTAATAGAACTAAAAACACGTTTTGCAATTCGTAAGCTTGTTAACCGCGATAAAAACCCAGAAATACCTAGGCCAACATAAATATAACGGTATACAAGGAAAAAATAATAAGTGCCCGGACCTAAATGCTCTAAATACTAAAGAACAGCACTTGAAAATAGAACTTCACACCCAGTTAATACAATTTGGAACTAATACATACCTAAACAGCAATGAAAACGCCGAACACATTAGAATTTGCTATTATTTTATTCTTATAAATAATCTCTGATTAACTCTGCCATGATTTAATCCGAAAATAGACATTGAAAATAAGATTTTCAATTTTTCACAATTTCAATTATTTACCGCTCTTGAAATTGCCATCACATGTTAGTGTCGTGGCAAACCCTAGATTAATCAGAGCTTTGTAGAGTTACTACAAACGATCAAATAAGCTCAACTGGGTAACCTGCACATAGCTCGTTTGCGCAGCTTCTAAGATAGTTTGTTGTAAACTTAACTGACTTAACGCCGCCGCGTAGTCTAAGCCTTCAATTTGCGATAAGGCATCTTCATTAAAAATTTGAGAATCTTCGTGTAAAAAATCCGTGGACTCTAATATATTAATTCGTGCACCAATACTGGCGGTCACGTTGTCGATGTTTCGGCCAGCATTATTTAAATTAGAAATAATTGCACCTAATCGATCGGATAAATATTGGTTCGCCGAAGGGCTTTCTGCGGGTTGATTTAACAATTGCGTTAATTCGAAGGCGGTTGCCAGTAGTCCACGCGATTCCTGACGTTGGATAGCGAATTGCGTGGTTTCGCCGACTCCAGGCCCGGCACCGTCCGCATCACCAGCACCACGAACAAATCCATCGCTGTCGGTTGGTATGTAAATGGAAAATTTTTGCCCAAAATCAGCTGTTAAATCGACTTCTATTTCTAGAAATCCATCGGCATCAACAGTGGTTTGATTCACCAAATTAAAATTTGTCACTGCCACAGGACCGCTGCCATCGGGACGGGTATATTGCAAGGTGTAATTTAGAGGCACATCCGGGAAATTGGGATCAGTAGCATCGCGATTATCAATTAAGCTGAGATTGGTAATTTGTGGCGCTGGCAAGCCTGCAAACGCATCGTAGTAGTTATCAAACGCGGTTTCGTCGATCAATTCACCCGCGCCAATTTGAGCAAGCGCAGCATTACTGGATGAAGTAACGACTCGACTTTCATTACGGATATTTTGAAAAACATTGTAGCCGCTATCCCGAATTGAAATAAAACTGCCACCGGCAATTTCTACGTCCCTCCCGCTTTGGTCGCCTAAATAAAGAACGCTTCCGTCTGGTTGAATTCGAAAGGGTTGTTGATCTGCTTGACTACCGGCAAATAGATATTCGCCTCTGGCGTTTTGGCTATTTGCGATCGCAGTTAATTGCTCGTAGATCTCTTGCGTTTCTAGAGCGATGGCGAGTCGATCTTGATTACTTAAAATACCATCACCCGATTGAATAGCCAGTTCTTCTAGCCGTTGCGTTGCAATGGTGACTGAATTTAATAACGCTTCTTCTTCAGATAAATTGTTAATACCCAATGTAATATTAGATCGATATCGGTCAAGTAAGGCATTATCCTGCTGAATATTTAAAATACGTGTAGCCGCCACGGGGTCATCAGCCGGTGTTAAAACTCGCTTGCCAGTGCTTATTTGTTCTTGCGTACGTAATAGATCCGAATAGACATCTTGAATAGTGTTGATGCCACCGCTAAATGCTAAATTTGTTGAGACACGCATCTGATGATCGCCTCAGTTATATTTGTAGAATTCGATCGAACAATTGTCGAGCGACCGAAATAACTTGTGTAGCGGCGTTATAAGCTTGTTCAAAGCGAATTAGATTTGACGCTTCTTCGTCTAGATTAACACCGGATATTTCTTCACGATTTGTAAATGATTGATCGAAAATACTTTGGTTTGCTTCCACTTCGATGGATTTTTGCGAAGTCACAACACCAATATTTTCGACAAGCTGCCCGTAACTATCGACCAGACTTTGAGAAACGGTGGTACTCGCTGCGGTTCCTCGAATAAGATTGGATGTTTGTAACGCAACCTGCGCTAATGCATTGCGGTTATCGGCAACGCCGTTTTCATTAAAACTGATGGTAAGTGTGTCTGCGTTTTCAGGTCGTCCTGAAATATCAATTTCAAAATCAACAGAATTACCGCCTGCGTCTGTAATATTAAACGTAAGTAAATTGCCAATTCCGCTGACAAATGGTGCGGCGGCCGGTGTTACGGTAAAACCAGCAGCAACGCCGGTAACATTGAATGTATTTGCAGCTTCATCAAATACAAGAGTTAACGGGAAGGTACCCGATGCCGTAGTTAAGATACTTTGATTTGATGGATCTAAGTCACTGACAATTCTTGGATCACTAATGGTGAATTCACCGCGATTATCTTCAGAAATTGTAGATCTTAAGGGCGCTGCAAATGCCAGTTGTGAGGTTTCGTTAAGTACCCTTTGAATATCATCAGCGGCGCGTCGTGTGGGTGAAATAAAAAATATGTCGCCATCACTTACTGCACCTGAATTTAATTGTATATCAAAACCTTCTCCGGCAATGGTCAAGGTACCCGGTAGAGGAGTTGCTCCCGAAGCAACTAGGGTTTCGTCTTCAAGTCGTAATAACTCATAGGTGCCGCCAATTATGCGTAGCTCATAATCACTGGCGGTAAGCTGTCCGGTCTCGGTGATATTAACCTGCAACCGAGCGGTACCTAGATTATCGGCACTGGCAGTCACACGATTTTCTGCTGATCTTTGGGTATTAATATCGTTGAAAATATTCACACCAAAATTGCCGTCTAAATCTAAACCACGGGCCTGTTGTTGATTTAATGCGTCGGCGGTCACTAATGCAAGACGCCCTAATTCATTTAACGATGTAGTAATTAGTCCGCGTTGAAAATCCAGCAAACCACCCAACTCGCCGCCAGTAATAATGCCGGTTAGAACCGTTCCGGACGTTGGTTGTATAACATCTAATTGAAAGTTGGAATCCAAAGCCGGTCTTATCGCTAACTCGGTCACCTGTTCGCCAACAACCAAGGGTTGGCCGGTGCCAATAAATAAATTAACGACGCCATTACTCTGCTCTACCACACTTAAGCCAACCAAATTGCTTAAATCTCGAATAGCCTGATCGCGGCTATCTAAAAGATCATTGGGTTGTCTTCCATTGGCGAATGAAGTGGCAACCGCAGCGTTAATTCCCGATATATTATTAGCCAGCTGATTAACCTGTTCTATAATCGCTTCGGTTTGGTTATTTACAAAACTGTTCTGCTCATTGAGCTCTTGATACAAAATATTAAATCGCTCGGCCAAACCACTAGCTTCGCTCAAGACTAACTGACGAGTGGTTGTACTTTGAGGGTCTTCTGCGGCGGTAGATAAAGAACCAAAAAATCGTTCTAAGCTTGACGTTAAACTGGTATTGGAAGAAGCCAGCAACGAATCTAATTGTTGAACTTGATCTAAAAATGCTTCTGATTCTGCTAAATTCTCGCCAGCAGATCGCAATTCTTCGTTGATAAATTCATTGCTTAAGCGGTCGACCGATACTATCCGTGTGCCTGTGCCCACAAAACCGCCGCCAGTAAAACGGGGTTGCTGTGTTTCTTGTTCGGTACGCTGACGGCTATAACCTTCTGTGTTGGTATTTGAGATGTTATGGCCCGTCGTTGCAAGAGATGTTTGCGACGATCGCAAGCCGGATAACGCAATGTTAATTAGCGACATAATTAACCTCTACCAATACCATTAACGTGAATTTTTTCATTTAAATTCGGGTTGATCCAACAACTGAATAATTTTTTCTGCGTAGTTAGGATCGGTTGCATAACCTGCTTTCTGTAACTCTTCTACGTATTGTTTTGGGTTTTCTGCAACTGCCAGTGCATTTTGATAACGTGGATTGCTTTGAATAAAACTTACATAGTCTTCAAAACTTTCTGAAAAACTCTGATACGATCGAAAATCTGCCTGTTCTTGATAAGCAACATTGCCGTTAAATTCTAACGTGTTAACACGAACAGCTTGTCCATTCCAGCGCGAGTCACTTTTAATATTAAAAAGGTTATAACTGTAGCCAGACTGATCTTGCGCTATGTGTTTTCCCCAACCGGTCTCTAAAGCTGCCTGCGCCAGTAAAACGTCTTCGTTTATATTGAGTTGGCTTGCCGCCTTTTTCGCGTAGGGCTTTAAGGTTTCTATAAAATCGGCTTTGTTAGTAAAATCCGAAAAATCATTTTGCTTAATAGAATCCTGTGTGATTCCGTGAAAATTATTGACCGGTATTATTTTTCGATACGCTAAAGAATCATTATTTAGCTGACGAGGTTCTAACCCAGCAGTTGTTGGCTGTTCTTTACCCCAATCCAACTGAAACTGATTGTTTAATTGCTGCTCCAGAATTTTTGCGATACCAATGCCACCATTTTTGGAAAGCGCCAACGACAATTGTTGATCAAACATTTGTTGATGGTATTTCATCTCGTTACTGTTTAAAAAATTATCTTCACCCAAGGTGTCTGTAGTTTTTCGCATTTCTTTTAGCAGTTGGCTAATAAAAAACGATTCAAATTGTTTAGCGACCTCGGCGATTGCTTTTGGGTCTTGATCACGACCCAATGATTTTATGGAGTTTAATGAGTTCAAATCTGTATAAGCATTTGAATCTAAATTGGTTCGGCCTATTGAATATTCCATAATCAAATCACAATTAACTCGGCACGCAAGGCACCGGCTTGTTTAAGCGCTTCTAATATGGCCATTAAATCACCGGGTGCTGCGCCAACTTCATTAACGGCACGAACAATGTCATCCAATGAAGGGCCCGGTGAAAATCGAAACATTTGTCGCGGGCCGTCTTCCACAATAATTTCTGACTGTGGAATTACTACGGTTTGGCCTTGGGCTAACGGATTGGGTTGCACAGCGTCTGGAGTTTCACGCACAGTGACCGTTAAGCTGCCGTGGGTAATGGCAACAGGCTCTATACTCACGTGACTACCAACAACAATTGTACCGGTACGAGAATTAATAACGACTCGCGCGGGCGCTTCGCCGGGTTCTATTTCAAGATTTTCGATAAGTGATAAAAACTCAACTTTTTGCGCTGGATTTACCGGTGAACGCACCGATACCGATGCAGCATCCAACGGAAATGCAGTTTCTGGTCCCAGAGTAAAATTAATAATCTCGGCCATACGCTTGGCAGAGGTAAAATCTGGATGATGTAAGTTCAATACAATGGGGCCACCGTCAGTAAAACTTACCGCGACTTCGCGCTCAACCGATGCGCCATCGGGAATACGACCAACACTAGGCACGTTTACGGTTAAACGTGATCCGTCTGCACCTTCTACACCTAAACCACCCACCACTAAATTGCCTTGTGCAATGGCATATACTTGACCATCGATACCTCTTAAAGGAGTTAGCAATAAGCTTCCACCGCGTAGTGAACTCGAATTACCAATAGAAGAAACTGTTACGTCTATGGCGCTGCCGGGTTTTGCAAACGGCGGCAGTTGGGCGTGCACGGCCACAGCGGCGACATTCGCCAATTGAAATCGAGCACCTTCGGGTATGGCAATTCCGAATTGTTTTAGCATTGAGCTAAAAGACTGTGCAGTAAAAGGTGTTTGGTTGGTTTGATCACCGGTGCCGTCTAGACCAACGACAAGACCGTAGCCAATTAATTGATTCGAACGAACACCCTGGATACTGGTTATGTCTTTTATGCGTTCAGCCACAGACACGTTGGATATTAAGATAAATAAACCGAAAATAATGCAACGTAAAATAATCATAATTACGCTCGCTAAAATGGCCAGAGAGGGCCGTTAAAAAATCGAGACAACCAACCTTGCCGATTAGTATTGGCAAGCTCGCCCGTACCGCTGTATGAAATTCGAGCGTTGGCGATACGCGTTGATACAACCGTATTATCGGTGGCAATATCACCGGGACGAATAATACCGCTCAAGCGAATGTATTCATCGCCACGATTAATGGTGATCCATTTTTCACCGCGAATCACAAGATTACCATTGGGCAGAATATCTGCCACGGTTACCGTGATATCACCAATTAAACTGTTACTTTGGTCGGCATCTGCTTCTCCGGTAAATTCTCTTTCTGCGACCAGATCGGTTAATAAACTCAGATTTTTTACACTAACTCCAGAACCTAATACCGTGCCCTCTTCTATATTAACGTCGTCATCTTTTACCAACGATACATTGGACGATTTACTGGAACTGGTTTCTTCCTCAAGAATAACGGTGATGATATCCCCAATGCGCATGGCTTTAGCATCGGTGTACAGAGAGATCGAATAATTTTCGCTGTACAAAGATCCATTACTCGGCGGAATTACCGGCGGCGGTGGTGCGATAACCGGCGCATAAAACGGATCAGAATCCGGTGTCGGCATTCTGGATTGACCCGCGCAGCCCGCCAGACTTATTAATGGAATTAGGCAGAGAGACAAACGCTTGTAGAAATTAAATAATTGTGTCATTTTTTATACTTCTTTGCTTTAGCATCCACAAACAGTCGCACCGTTATTCGTTATTATTTTCTGTTGTTTGCGAGAATGATGAATGCAACTATTTACTGCACGGTTATTAATGCCAAATTAAAGATTTTGACTAATAAACTGCAACATTTGATCGGCCGTAGTCACAACCTTTGAATTTAATTCGTAAACACGTTGCGTAGTAATCATATTTACCATTTCTTCGACAATATCCACGTTAGAGTTTTCGAGTGTACCTTGTAATAAATCCCCTAAACCATTTTGACCCGGCGTACCTGTTAGGGGGTTACCACTTGCGGCGGTTTCATAAAATAAGTTGCCGCCAAAGGCTTCTAAACCCGATGGATTAATAAAGTCGACAATTTCAATCGTGCCAATTTGAGTTGGGTTGGTTTGCCCTCTGATATTGGCGGTCACAATTCCGTCTGTACCAATAGTTAATGTACTGGTATTTTCTGGAACGGTAATAGCAGGATCGAGTAATAAACCATTGGCATTTACCAAGTCACCATCGGAATTTAAATGAAATTGGCCGTTACGTGTGTATGCAGTTGTACCATCGGGTAACGCTATTTGAAAAAAACCGCGACCGCTAATGGCTACATCCAATGCTTGATCGGTAACTTGTAAACTGCCTTCTGTAAATTGTTTTTGCGTACTTACCACGCGCACACCAGTACCTAGCTGCAAACCCGACGGTAAGGTAGTATCTTGGGTTGATTGCGCACCGGGTTGACGAGTAATTTGATAAATTAGATCTTCAAATACTGCGGCATCACGCTTATAACCAACGGTCGATGCATTAGCCAGATTATTTGAAATGGTTGTTAGTTGGGTGTCTTGAGCACTTAAACCCGTTTTACTTACATACAGTGCTGCGTGCATAAATACCTCTGATGTTCAATATTTTTAATAAAAAATTGGGTCCGTTAAATTAGCTGGTATTTTTTGACAAAAAACTACCGAATTACTTTTTGGAACCTCTGATTAACTCATCCATGATTTAATCGGAGGACAGAAATTGAAAATGCGATTTCCAATTTCTTCGCAATTTCAATCACTTATAGTTCTTGAAATTGGTGACACATCCTTGTGTCACCGGAAACTCTAGGTTAACCGGAGTTTCTTTTTATTTAAGAAAGCTGCAAAAGTTTAAGATTTGCATCGGCATTCTCTTCTACGGTTGACATTAATTTTATTTGTGTCTCGTATTGTCGAGCCAAAGCAATAACCGAGGTTAATTCACTGATGGTATTAACATTACTGGTTTCTAAAAATCCAGCAATTACCGTGACGGAAGGATCATCAATAAATTCACCACCATCTCGTAATCTAAATAAACCGTCTTCACCTTTTTCTACATTTTCAAGATCAGGATTAACCAATCGCAAACGATTAATATTGGCAAGCGCTTCTGGCCCCTGCCCCTGAATTTGCACACTGAGCGTACCATCCTTTGCAATTTGTAGTTTCTCAAGCGGTGGCAGAATAATTGGACCACCCTCGCCTAAAACCGGTAAACCATTACCGGTATGCAAAATACCTTCTGGGCTAATGACAAAATTACCGGCTCTTGTTAACGCCTCAGAACCGTCTGCCGTAGCAACCACCAAAAAACCATCACCCTCAATAGCAACGTCAAGATCGCGTCCGGTTAAATTTAAGGAGCCATGACTAAAATCGGTTGCGGGCCGCTCTGTTTGCGAATAGGCGCGAGTTGGAATGCCATCACCATAATAAACGCCCATGCTGCGCGCTTGCTCAAAGTCGGCTCTAAAGCCTGTTGTGTTGGCGTTCGCCAAATTATTGGCTCTGGCGGTTTGTGCTAACATATTATTTTTTGCACCCGTCATGGCGATATAAATTGCTCTATCCATATTCAAGGGCTCTCACAATACTAAAGAAAAAACATAAGCTGTCGAAAACATTAAAACCGGCTTATGACAAAAAATTACCGCTTTTTATTAAGTGAGCAAAGCCGATGCCATAGAAAAATAAAAACAAAAAAAAGGCGACTTTCGTCGCCCAAATCGCACAGTCAATTCTTTTTTAACGGATATTAATAATGGTTTGCGTGACCTGATCAGCCGTCTCAACCGTTTTAGAGTTTGCTTGATAATTACGTTGCGCAATAATCAATTGCACAAGCTGCTCGGTTAAATCGGTATTTGATTCCTCTAATACACCCGAGTTAACTAAGCCTAGCGCGGCAGAACCTGGAGCGCCAATATTTGCTTCGCCCGATTGAAAAGTTTGTGCCCAAGAATTATTGCCTACCGGTTGTAAGCCTTGGTTGTTGGTAAATTCCGCGAGCGCAACTTGACCCACAACACTAGATTGTCCGTTGGTAAATCGCGCAAATATGATTCCAAACTCGTCAATTTCTAATCCCGATAATCGACCGGTGGTAAATCCGTCTTGTGAAACATCGGCAACACCAAAATTAGAGCCAAATTGAGTAGAACCGCGATAATTAATCGTCAGTGTTGCACGTGCAGGGTCCGTTGCCTGAGGGTCAGACCAATTTAGAATGTCAAATTCGGTTGCTCCGGCAACACCATCTACCGCGCTTAAATTACCGGTAGAATCAAACGTTAATAGGTTGGGAACTGGATTACCGGTGGCATCAACCGAAGCTGCGGCTCCGTCGATATAAGTGTAGGCTTGCCATTGTGAAGGGCCACCGGCTGGCGAGTTTTGTACGTAATATTGTGTCAGTGTATGCGATACGCCTAATGAATCAAATATTGTCACCGACGTAACGCTGTTATAGCTGGCCGCATCTGTTGAATCAAACGTAGTTACCAGCGGTGGTAATTCACCGGCATCGAGATTAATTCGCCAATCAACATCGACGGTTTGTTGGGGCGCAATATTATCGGTTGATAATTGAAGATCGGTTAATACACCGATGATGTTATTGTCATCGTCGGCTCCAAAGCCTTGAACAATAGATCCTGAGTTATTGACCAAAAAACCACTCTCGTTAACACCGAAGGTTCCGTCGCGGGTATAATTTAATTCACCACCGGCATCAACAATAAAAAACCCTTCACCACTTATAGCAAGGTCTAATTCATTTTCGGTGTAAGCCAGATTACCTTGGTCAAATGATTGCGCCACCTCGGTGACTCGTACACCATCGCCAACTTCTAAAGAGCCTGATCCAAATAATGAGTTTGCGTAAATATCACCAAATTCGGTTCGACTTTCCTTAAACCCTATGGTTGAGGCGTTCGAAATATTATTACCCGTCACTTCAAGGTCAATATTTGCCGCACGAATTCCACTGAGACCAATATTAAATGACATAATTTACTCCATCGAACCGAATAAAACGGTGTTTTTATTGTTCATTAAACTGAATAACATCGTTAATGCTGTATGCGCCTATACCGGCAAGGTTTAGCGTGAGCTCTCCGTTTCCACCAACGGTGACACTGTTAACATTTGCGCTTAAACCGGTATCCAATTGTGTAGTACTGCCATTAATATCTGCGGTTACCGTAATTCGGTATTCACCGCTATCGATGTTAGATCTTGATGATTGCCAGTCGATAAGCTCGCCGTTAACTTCGGCAAAACTGCCATCCCAGCGGAAAACCAATTCCCCAGCGGCCTGAGTTCCTAATGGAATTCGATCGACAAAACTGCCTGCGCTGTCGAATATATCGATATTAACGTCGTTGCTGGAAGCCGGTAATTGCACTTGTCCAGAAACCACGCCACCGGGTGCTAATAAGGCGGTATTGGAAGGAACGGTTACCGAAGTTCCAACCAGCGACGAAGCGGCCAAAGCTTGGTTAGATAAAAATGAACTGCTAAAGTCGGTAAAATTATTGTTTAATTCACCCAGGCTTTCTAATTGTGAAAATTGCGCAAGTTGTGCGACGAATTCACTGTTTTCTTGAGGTTCTAATGGGTTTTGATTTTGCAATTGCGTTGTTAATAATTGCAGAAAAACATCTCTACCTAGATCGTCGCCGTCATCCGTTTCTTCTGTAGCGCGGTTTTCAAGTGAGAAACGACTTAGTACCGATTCAACATTGGAAATATCCATTATTTAATCTCCGCAAAAAGCCCTACTGACCAAGCGTTAATATTCTTTGCATCATTGATTTTGCTGAATTAAGCACTTCAACGTTCATTTGATAGGCCTTTGAGCTTGAGATCATGTTCGTCAATTCTTCTACGGCATTTACATTGGGGTAAAATACGTAACCGTCTTCGTTGGCGAGAGGATGGCCCGGCTCGTAACGTTGCTGCAACGGCGCATTTGATTCGACAACACCTAAAACTTGAACACCACTGGTTTCACTGGGTCCTGCATCAAGAGTATCAAAATTAATATCCAAGGCCTCCTTCGCCACCGCGGCAAAAACTGGGTGGCGAGCGCGATAGGTTTCGTCAATACTCGATGCAGCGGACTCAGCGTTAGCCAAATTACTTGCCGTGGTATTAATTCGAACCGTATTTGCGCTCAGTGCCGACGCAGATGTTCTAAAGACATCGCCTAATGACATAATTTTTTACCTCTATTATTCACCGCGTAATGCAGTTAACAGGCCGCTAAACCGACTTTTTAAGAATAAAAAACTGGATTCAAACGCTAATGAATTTTTCATAAACTCGGCGTGTTCAATGTGCTCTTCTACAGTATTGCCATCAATAGAAGGCTGCAAAGGATTTCGATACAAAAGTTCGTCATCGTTTATAACTACAGCGCCTCCGGGTCTGTGACCGGACTGAGTGACGTCCATATTCAAACCTTCAGTTTGGTTTGAAAGATGCTGTTCAAAAACGGCCTGAAAATTAAGATCTCGTGCTTTGAACCCAGGTGTTTCTGCATTGGCAATATTATTTGCCAATATATTTGCACGCTCGGTACGTTTTTGTAATGCAAGTGGGTGGATACCTAATGCAGTGTCAAAATTAATAGCCACGATAATTACTCATTTCACAGATTGATTTTTTTGCAGAACAACCATCAACTCGTTAAAAATTCCAGCTTTATGAATAAACTAAAAATCTCTGCAATTTCATCCTTAGGAACCTCTGATTAAATCAGGGATAAGTTAATCGGAGGTTCCTTTGGTAAATCTATTTATTGCCGCTTTAACGGCAATGCACTCTCACAAATGGGTTAAAGCGAGAACTAGGCCAACAGTGTTACTGATTGAACATTTTGTGTTAGTCGCAGAATTTGATACAACATTCTGAGGAGTTATCAAAAAACATGGAATATGAGAGTTTTTGATTCTCTCTAGAAAACTATGATCAAGTCTGAAAAAATTCCGCAAACCTAAAGCTTATTAGCGTTTACTTAATAAACTGCTAATTAACTCCGCCATATTTAAATAGCGGTAAGAAATAGAAATAAAATTTCTGAATTTTTCACAAACTCAAGCAATGTCCTCTGATCAAGTCAGGGATGAGTTAAGCAGTGGTTCCAAAAGTTATTCGAGAGGAAATAGTTTGCCGTGTAATTTTACTTCAGCAAAAATTAGTGAAAAACACTCGTACTACAAAACGTAGAATTCAGGGGAATTTATCAATTGGAAGAGTTTATTAATTAGAAGAATCTATAGGAACCTCTGATTAACTCATCCATGATTTAATCAGAGGACAGAAATTGAAAATGCGATTTCCAATTTCTTCACAATTTCAATCACTTACCGTTCTTGAAATTGGCAACACATCCTTGTGTCGCGAGAAACTCTAGGTTAATCAGAGTTTCCTATAAATTATAAGATTTTGGAGATTAGAAGGCTTTGTAATTTAAAACAGTTTACGAATTAAAAACACTTATCAATGAGACAGACAAACAACGAATGTTACCGCGTGGAGTGAAAGCGAATAAAAGCCTAGTAATACAGTGAGATATCAATCGAATCAATACCGAATATGCGGTATTCATAAAGATACAAGAGTAACGAAGGTTACCGTTTAAAGATCGCAATATTAAGCTAGAGCACTGATACAGGTACTCTGATTAATTCGCAAAGAGTTAACCAGAGTCCAATGCTGTTCGTGCTCTAACGAATTAGATGATGAGGATAATGTTCACCCGCGAACACCACAAATACAGCGGGCCCTATTAATCGTCTATGTCATCAAAATCAAATTCGCGCAGCTCTCGACTAAGCCTACGCTCTTCTAACGCGTCTTCTAATCTTCTACGGGCATCAATTTGCAAGTTTTTAGCGGTGAAGTTGTCCAGCTCATCACCGATGCTGTTAAGCACATCACTTGAATTGAAGTCGTCATTGGTTAGTTCGTCACGCATAAAATCATCCTCAACAATTCCAACAAAATTAATCGCTTGTAAGAATCACTGTGTTCTACCCGCAACTAGGAGGCTACAACAACCAGCCACCTTATTGGGATCGTTCCAACAGCTGACAATTGCAAAAATAACTATAGAATACCTTTTTCGTCAAGAATATTTTTTCACTAATGTGTGCTGCGCTTTTAAAGTGAGTCAAAATATACTTTACCGAAGCCGACACTTTTGCGGATTCAAACACAACCGACGCTGAACACGATTCCCACAGGGGGTATAGATTCGTGTTTTTTAGTAAGCTCTTTTGCGTTTTGAATGCACCGGCATCACCGAGCTACTTGCTGCATTCAGCAAACCTCAAGCCAAAAAATGACCACGGTAGAAACTAAGGTTAACGAATAGTTGCTAATGCTACGAAAGTCTATAAAACAAGGTAAAAGCGGCCGTTATCTACTCTAATTGGATTAAAAACTCAGCGCGCTACAGAGACTTTCAATCGTGGAACTGGTTAAAAATTGTTTGGTAACTATTAACCGTAATTTTTAATCCTGTTTGCACTAATCGGTAATGTTCGAAAACAAACAATCTTTCAAACATTTTTTAATCAGCGAGTATCATATCGCCATGTACGAATCTCTAGGAACCCCTAAGTTAACGCATCCATGATTTAGTTAGAGGTTTCTGTAATTTAAACGGCTTGTTAAATATAGCAGGTGAACAAAATAAAGAATGGAATGGATACCCATCAGCTTAACCGAGAAACTTAAAAAATGTATCTATAAAGAACGTATCTATAAAGGCTCTGTGTTTATAAAAGCACCGCGCTTTAGGGAGAAACCTCGGCAAGGCCCTATTTAATTAAACGTCAATTAACTCAAACTTCAATCAGCGTCATAAATACAATTTAATGTGTAAACTCAAAGTACGCTTTAAAGCTGTTCTTCAACAATTAATCCAACTTCACGAAATTTGGCAATTTTATACCTCAGTGTTCGCGGGCTAATTCCCAAACGCGCCGCGGCTCGCTTGCGACTGCCACGCTCATCGCGAATGGTATCAACTATAAGCTCGAACTCGCGTTGCTTTAAATCGTTCCCCAGACTGCCTTTACCCATATCCGGTGTAGCGGGTGGTGTTTTTACGGTATCAACGGTGTCGAGATTAGTCTCACTAAACAACTCAGAGACCGGCGAAGACCGAACTGTGGGTGTACTTGGGGCAGATAGACTGGAATTCTGATCATCATGCCACAGTGAAGTTAACGACTGCGGTTGTGAGTGCGCAACAGTAGTTTCGTTTTGCATCCAACTCTCGAACACGTTTTCGTGGGAGCCGGAAACATTTGCTCGAAAACAATTTGTATTTTCATTCAAATTAGTTTTAGGGATAGTTATGGATGTAGTCATTACCTCAGGTGCTGAACTGTTTACCGTCGTGCTGGGTAACGCATTATTTGAATCGTCGTTGTAACTCAACGCCGATATCACCGGCAAGGCCATAGCTATGCCTTTTTCGTTTGGTAAGCCCAGATCACAAGCATTGATGGTAAGCCCTTCCTGTAAGATCAACGCTCGTTGTATTACGTTGTCTAATTCCCGAACATTTCCCGGCCAAGAATAGTTAATTAGACCTTGTTTTGCGGCTATCGATAAACGCACGCCATTTCGATGTTGTTTTCTTGCATGTTTGCGTAAAAGCTTTTCGGCCAAAGGCACTATGTCGTCACCTCGCTCGCGTAAAGGTAACCAAGACAAAGGTAAAACACTAAGACGGTAGTAGAGATCTTCGCGAAAGCGCCCCGCCTTCACTTCATCCAGCATAGTGCGGTTAGACGTCGCAATAACGCGTACATCCAGACGGATGGTTTTACGCCCACCCAAACGCTCAACTTCGCGCTCTTGTAACACACGTAATAACTTTGCCTGTAGCGCCATATCCATTTCAGAAATTTCATCAAGTAAAATGGTACCGCCATTGGCCTGCTCAAATTTGCCGGGCATACTGGCCGTAGCACCGGTAAATGCACCCTTCTCGTGGCCGAATAGAATAGACTCCAGCATGGTTTCAGGAATGGCGGCACAATTGATTGCCACAAAGGGCCCTTGGCTACGGTTGGAACAGTCGTGAACATAACGCGCTAAAACTTCTTTCCCGGTTCCAGATTCGCCTAAAATTAACGCCGTGGAATCCGACTTTGCAACGCGTTTTGCCAACTCCAACAATTGTAAACTGGAGCTCGCCACCGCAACCGGTGCATTTTTAAATTCTTCAGAAATACCTCCGGTATAGCGTTGTACCAGTTCTTGCAAAAGTGCCGGCTCAAAGGGTTTTACGAGGTAATCAACCGCGCCTTCTTGCATCGCCTTTACTGATTGATGAATGGTACCGTAGGCGGTCATCAATACTACGGGAATGTGTGGGAAACGTTCTTTGGAAATTTTTAGCAGTTCGTAGCCATCAAGATTAGGCATGTTTACATCCGATACAACAATGCCAATATCATTACGCGATTGCAAAACTTGCAGGGCTTGATTACCGTCGGCAACCGCTTCAACCTCTAGATTGGCTATTTCTAATGTATCGACAATAGCTTCTCTTAAAGAAGGATCATCTTCTGCAACTAAGACTCGTAATTTAGATTTCATAGGACACTACTCACTGGCCAAAAATCATCAAATTGTTAACGCCACTTGAGAGATGAATAACTCAAAGACATCAATAACCAAAAGATTTTGCGTTAAATTAATTACCCGAATTTTTTGTATATAACTTTTAGAAACCGCTGATTAACTCATTCATGATTTAATCAGCGGACAGAAGTTGACAATGCGATGTCCAACTTCTTCATAATTTTAATCACCTACCGTTCATGAAATTGGCAGCGTGATAACTGCCTCTACTCCCGGATTAGCGTTTTTCAAAATAAACTGCCCACCGTGAGCTTTAACCAGTGTACGTACAACGGCCAAACCCAACCCAGTGCCTTGGGGCTTGGTGGTAACAAAAGGCTCGTCGATGCGAGCGAGAACTTCAGGCGTTATTCCAGGCCCAAAATCTCGAAAGACAATATTTAAAACACCTGAGTTATTTAAATGAATTAACATCTCTAAGCGAGTGCAATTTTTTGACTGTTTTTTTGAATCAAGCTCGTGTTCAATCGCTTGAATAGAATTATTAACAATATTAAGAAAAGCATTAATTAAAGCATCTTTATTGCAACGAATAAAATGAGGAGTAAATTCTTGCGCATTTGTTTTATAGACAATATCAAAGGTAAAACCACTGGCTGTAAGCGGTGCTTCAGCGGCTTCATAAAATTCGTTGATAAACTGTTGTACCGAAATACGATCCGTTAAAGGTAAATCCCCTTTAACGAACAGCAACATATCTTGAATTTGTTTTTCTAAATGGCGTAAACGCGATCTTAACTTTTCTGCAAATTTCTTCCGAACGGATAACGTTTGTTGCGTTGCGAGATCATTTTCGTCATTTGAAGAATATTTAAGATCTTCACACAAATGACCGGAATACAATAACGCGGCCGATAAAGGTGTTCGTAGTTGATGAGCTAATGCAGAAACCATTTTTCCCAGAGAAGATAAACGCTTCTGATGACTGAGCTGATCTTGCAGTTTTCGAGTTTCGGTTAAATCGGACAACAAAATAATTTGCCCTTCTTGGCCGCCACTTAAACCTTTGGTCGATACCGAAATTCGTCGTCCCTGTTTTGTTGATATTTCATGTCCGTCATCGAATCGGCGAACAAAACAATCCGTCATAACTTCACGCCAAAGTCGGTGTAACAGGGGTATACCCAATAAAAACTCTGCGGCCTCGTTCGCGTAAATAATCTTGCCCTGTTCGTTCAATATCAATACCGCAGCAGGGACCTTTTCAAGAATTAAATCGAAAGGAATATGAGACCGTGTTAATGTGTTGTTAAGATCATTTTTAACGTTTACTTTTTCAAACGATTTTAGAGAATCAAAGGCAACGACGCTATTTTTAGCGATTAACGCATTGAAGATTGCAGCTTTTTTATCGGATACGGTGACATTTTTTTCTGCACCCAAGATCGCATTAAAAACCATAGCATACACCCTTTAATTTCCGTCAAAAAATCATGTAAATAAGGTTAAACGTTTTATACACATAGAATAATGCAACCTTAATACCAAAATTTTATCCATAGTTTTCAAGGTGTTACAAAAGACGTGGTGTCAAATAATCGACCCATTTTAATGAACGTGCAGGAGTATTTGTCGGTCGTGCTGAAAAATCATAGCAATCGAATTCAAAAAATTTATTCATACTATTCATATAATGCACAAATTCTCGAATTTAACGTTTTTCAAAAACCGCATTTACTAGGAAACTCTGATTAACCTAGAGTTGCTCACAACACAAGGATGTGTCGCCAACGTCAAGAACGGTAAATGATTGAAGTTGTGAAAAATTGGGAATCGCATTATCAATGTCTGTCTTCCGATTAAATCATGAATGATTTAAACAGAGGTTCCATTAGTTAACATCAATATAAAAATGGCTAAGAGATTGTTCTAGGAATTGTTAGGTTAATGGCGGTTTGCGATGAATTATTGAGAGAGGATCCGAAGTAACAGACTCTACAGAGTACATGAATTCAGTAACACCTGATTTTGGTGCTACCCTAGATGTTTACATAAACATGAGTTTACACACACGTGCACTTATATAAAAAAAGCCTTTTAAAAAGGCTAATAGAGGAAGCTTTTAGAGAATGACTCTTTAAAGGAGGAGCGACAAATAGCCGTCGAAATTTAAACTCGATGCAAACCGTACTTACGCATTTTCTCTACCAAAGTAGTTCGTCGTATTGCCAAGCGTGATGCGGCTCTAGCAACAACACCTCCGCAATCGTCTAATGCTTGTTGAATTAAATTACGCTCTAAATTGGTTAAATATTCTTTAAGATCAATTCCATCATCGGGCAACAAGGTGGTATCACCCATTTTTACCATGGTGGTCTTAGCGTCAATGTCGTCGGTATCGGGTTCAAACTCTTCATCAATATCAACATGACGATATTTTTCAGGCAGGTCTTGAGCGCCAATAACACCGTAGGGATGCACAATTGCCATACGTTCAACTAAATTGGCCAACTCTCTTACATTACCTGGCCAAAGATGACGAGATAGCGAGAATATTGCTGCCGAATTAAATCGAATGGAACCGCGCTTTTCGCTCTCTAACCGAGCCACTAATTCATTAATCAAGATTGGTATATCTTCGCAGCGTTCGCTCAAAGAGGGCATTTCAATGGGGAAAACGTTTAATCGATAAAACAAATCTTCACGAAAAGTACCGTCTTCTATCATTTGTTCAAGATTGCGATGCGTAGCCGCAATAACTCTGACATTGGTCGGTTGAGGACGATTAGATCCTACGCGTTCGAATACTTTTTCTTGCAGTACTCTGAGTAATTTAACTTGCATATTCAACGGCATATCGCCGATTTCATCTAAGAATAATGTGCCGCCCTCAGCCAACTCGAATCTTCCCGCGCGCGAATTAATGGCGCCGGTAAATGCGCCCTTCTCGTGCCCAAACAATTCACTTTCTAATAATTCCGCTGGAATAGCGCCGCAATTAACTGGCACGAAGGGACCATTTCTACGTGCAGAACCGTAGTGAAGATTACGTGCTACAACTTCTTTACCCGTACCGGATTCTCCGGTTATTAACACGCTAACTTCTTTATCGGCAACCTGAGTCATGGCTTCGCGAACATGAACAATTTTACGACTGGTACCGACCAAACTTCTGAATAAATGCACAGGACGCTTTTGATTAATGCTACCGTGGGTTTTCGCTTCGCGGTATCGCTGTGCGCGGTGCAAAGTGTCCATTAAGGTGGCGTAAGACGGTGGCATTGAAAGTTGACCAATAACCGATTCACGTTGCAATAATTCAAGATCGATAGATTCATTTCTCGACATTAGGATAAACGGTAAAGATTTATCCCAATTTAGAACCTCGTCAATTAATCCATCTACAGAACAATTTACATCGCCAATAATGACGGCAACAAAATCTTGAGACTCAAATTGTGTATCGTGAATTACCTGTTTCCAGCTATCAGAGTTATAGACAACCGCAGGCTCACCCATAAAATCGAGAACAATTTTTAGATCGTGCTGCCTTTGCTGATTATCGTCTATCACTAAAACTTTTAATTCTGCCCACATATTAACAACCTAGCTATACACCTTGATATTTCAATCCGATATCAATATCAAACGATTATTGGTAAATGAGATCAATTATTACCTGCAAATTATTAATACAACTTCAGTATAATATTAGCAATTAATAATGGATTTTCGTTTTACGTTAATTGCATTCTCATCGTTGATAAAAAGATATAAACCGCGCAAATATAATAAGTCGTCAAAATCTTGGTTATTTGCCCAGCCAATACTCCGTCTATACTTAAAAAAAATTAGACTAGGTTAAAATCAAAGTCAATTTATTGTCTGGTGAAGGTGAAAGAAAACTGACAAATAAGAACGCACTTATGCAGATCGTTAGAAAATTTCACAGTAAAAATTTAAAAAAGCTACGTTTTATAGAACTAAAGCGCCTTTTTAAATTATGCGAATGCTTATAAAACAGATAGAAACGCCTATATTCAACAATTTTTGTAAGTTATTTTTACCTCAATACCGAAATCATCTGAAGCCATATAAGAGAATTTGAAGATGAATTTTACGGGATTTTACAATTAAGCGGATATGATTTCTCAAGACCCTACAGTGCCGTTAGTCGGTTTAAAAAACTATTGAATTCGGTAAGAAATGAATCAAATGCACCCTTTCGCAATAGCTGGTAAAAAATTCACAACGTTAACGTATCTGCTAACGGCTACTTGTTTGATGGCAACTATCTCCTGTACTCATACCATGGTTTCATCCGTTGAAATTGATCCTAGAAATTCATCAGATGATGAAATTAAGGTGATTGATAATTCAGAAATGATGCTGAAACAAGAAGATTCGGCAATGGATTCCATGAAACCTATTTCCGATGGTTCCAATGAAAAAGTTGTGGGATTATCGAATCAAGATCACTTAATGAGTGATTCACTAGAACATGAGTCCCAAATGCAGGAAAATACAAAAACCGACAATGTAATGGCTCCGCAAAATTCGTGTAAAAACGCCATTAATGAGCGTGTAAATAAGAAAGTTTCTGTTTTAGGTTTTAGTATTCAATCGCCTGCCAATGCCGTAGATTTATCGCCACTACACACATTGTTACCGAAAGAGTTAACCGGTAAATTATCCGAGTTAAATAGCTCGGTTGCTATTGATAGCACTACAACTCAACTACCCGGAAAATCTCATAGACAGGGTTTTGCAATCGCATTAAAAGATTTGCAACTGAAAGATAACAGTCAATATTCTGTTATTGGTAATATTGTAAGTACCGCTTACAACACAGATGAGTCTATTTTCGACAAATTGAAAAACAAACAAATTCCCTGGAAACAAATTCGAGGTCAAAAACCACGAATTTTTTCCATCAGCTTAGCCGTTATTGATAACTTTACCGGACTTGAAGTTGCGCACAAAAAATTCTCTGGCAGTGCCTACGACAGCACCAGCCTTAAAAATAAACCTCAAGCCTTCTCAGCGGGTTTTTACGATACAGACTATGGTCAGGTTGTTTCTGAGATTGTTACACAAGCTGCGCGCTGGATTAATGACTCATTGCTGTGCTTACCCACGAAAGCACGCATCACTCAAATCAGTAATAATGGGGTAACGCTCAATATTGGTCGCGATGTTAATGTTGAAACAGGTATGATTTTTAAAGTAGATAGCCGAGGCGAACAAAGTTTACCGGATTTTATACAGCAAACTGATCCACACAACGGTGCGGAGATTGTGATAACGCAAGTATATGAGAATCAGTCTTTTGCGAGATACATCGAAAACTTGGCAAACTTTCAGGTCTACATTAACGACCAAGCACAACTGATTCGTTAATTGCTTAACCCTTACTTTTCACGAAATCCTAATCAATCCGGAATTTCAAACAATACAAAAAACATTTCACCAACTTCAAGAACCGTAAGTTAATGACATAAGTTAATGACGATAAATTAATGGCCATAAAATAAAAGCAGAAATTGCGCAGGCAACTTCTGCTGCGTGACTCGTTCACGAACTAACTGATCGAAGGTTCTTTTAGTTGTTTTGAGATTAATGATTTTGAAATTAATAGTTTTGAGCCAGGTAGGCTTGATGTACTTTTTTCTCTAAACCTAGAGAGTGAATTTTATCTTGAACATCGACCTTTTGTTGTTCAAGAAAATAAATAACACGTCGGTACATTCTAACAATTCTTTCAATTTTAAGCGCAACACTTTGAAATTCAATTGCTCTTAATTCAACACACACTTGAACCAATTCATTTATTTGACGATCAAGATTATCGAATGCACTACTGTCTTCTTGCTCTAAGGCCATATCCAAACCCATCGCCAATTTGGATAAGCTGTTTTCTATTTCGATCAATGTCATTGTTTTATTCATAATGATTATTTGTGCTCTTCAATTGCTTTAAGATCTAATCCATTCCAACCATCACGAATAACGCGCATTAAATCTGTGGCTTCATCGCATTTTTTTAAATCGTTATTAAGATTTGCCGAAATTAAAAGATGCGTCATGTATTCATATAAGTCATCTAAATTTGTCGCTACTTTACCGCCTTTTTCAAAATCAAGAGCCGCGCGTAAACCCGCTAATATATCAATCGCCTTAGATATTCGATTGCCCTTCATTTCTATCTTGTTGTTTAAAATTGCTACACGGGCCTGAGCTACGCGCTCTAAAAAGCCTAATAACAACAGATCAATAAGTTTATGAGGTGACGCATCAGTAACGGATGTATGCAAACTTACCTGATTGTACTGACTTAACGCATGATTTTGATTCATAATATTTCCTCGCCTGCTCCTGTTAGCTATCGACAAAAGCAAAAGGGACTTGAGCCTAATATATTTTATTCGCAATATTTTACATATTGAATCCTATGATTAACTCCGTCACGATTTAATCAAAGGGTCTGTTAGTTATCTCTGCGATTATTTATAGGAGTATTTTGTAATGAGCTGGTTAAAAAGCTTAAGGTATTATTGAGCTGGCCCACTAGGGCATCTGTCGCTCGATATTGAGCGAATAATCGCTCTTGCGTTAATTCAATTCGTCTTTCTAATGCTTCTCGCTGGTCATCAATACCGTTAAGCGTATTTTGTAAACTGTCTCTTCGTAACTGTAGTATACCGCTGGAACCTGTGTACCCATCCAAAGACTCCGATAGACGATTCGATAATCCGTTATCACCCGAAAACAAATTAGCAATCGCATCAAAATCTGTCGAAAATGCATTGTTTAAACGGGTGTTATCAATGGTTAACCGCCCTTCTTGATCGGTTGATACACCAATATTTACTAAAAACTGTAAACCTTGGGGATTGTCAGAAACACCGGTAGAAAATTGGCTTCGTATATTAGAAAGCAAACCTCTTACCGTCGAGTCGCCGGTTAAGGCTCCGGTTACGTTACCGGTATTACCATCATTTACGACAACAACGGTGAGTTGTTCTACGACGTCTAAAAAGCTGTTATAGACATTTACAAAATTTTCGATCGCACCGCGTGCACTGGCGGTGTCATTGCCAACCGTTAAATTGATCGTATCTCCGCTGGCAAAATCATCGGCATTTTGAGCGTCTAATAAATTGAAGGTGACGCCTTCAATGGCATTTTCAAAGGTATTGTTTGAACCCGTAATTCTCAGTCCATCAATGTAGGCAATAGCATTTTGTGCGGAATCTAATTCTCGGCCATCTTGCACCACTCCGCCATCACCGGTGGTTTCGATATCGGTAGGATCATAAACAAGCTGAGACAAGCCTACAGATGCATCTCTGTTATCGCCGTCATTATCGTTTACCGTCAAAGAAATGGTGTTATCTAAACCGGTCTCATTACTGGTTAATACCAATCGTGCCCCGGTTTCGTCGTTAATAATGGAGGCCGTTACACCAAGATTATTTTCCGATTCATTAATAGCGTTACGGATTTGTTGCAGTGTGTTGTTGTTTTCATCAATGTCGATACTGAACGATTCAGAGCCCAAATAAATGTTTAAGGTACCGGTGCCAACCTCGGTACCGGCGGTTGCAACGGCTTGAGTTGCAATTTTTTGAGCCGTGGCTATTTGCTCAATTTGGATTTGATAACTTCCGGCCTGGGCACTTTCATCGGCGGTAGCACTGATTAAGCTACGATCACCAATACTCACCGATCGCCCTCGAAATAAAGACTCATCGGATAGATCATCGACAGCATCTAAGAAAGCGGTTAATGCCGAGTTTAATTGACCCACCGCCGACAATTCTTCGGTAACATTTGACTCTAGGCGATTTAATCGTCCTTCTGTTGGTGCACGCTCTGCATCGACAATCGCGCCAACAATGGCATCGATATCAAGCCCTGATCCAATACCGTTAAATGTGATGGTCATTAAAAATCCGCCGTATACACGTTAGATGAAAACTGTTTAAAAATCACAACTCTGCAAGTGTTAAAAATTCTGGATGCTTAACTACTGGAGCTATTTACCCTTCGATGATTATGCACAGTTATTGTTATTGATTAGCAAGAATATCGGCTAATTATTGCCGCACTTAAGTTTTTGGTTAGACCACTATTTTCTAGAAATCAAGATAAACGCAAATAGTAAGCCTAAGCGTTGTGAAAGTGCCAATGCGTAAAAATATTAAGTAAAAAACCGGTAAACAGAAGATGAGTTACATCGAATTTAAGTAACAAAAAACAGGGCCATACATGCGATAGAAAAATACATCAGATAAATATAGTCTAGTAAAAACTAATATAATAAGCGCAACAACACTCTGTGAAGTTAAATCTTAAAAATTTAAACCTTCACAGAGGGAAGTAAACTTCTTGTCTCAGATATGCGTTCTGCTATTTGCAAAGCTTCATCCGAAGGAATTTTACGAATTAATTCACCAGTTTCAGAGTCGGTAACCTCTACCACAACACGGCCAGTTTCATTTTGTAAACTAAACGATAGATTTCTGCGAATCGATTGCGAGAACTCGTTTAAATTTGAAACCGCTTCGCGAATATTCTCAGAAACACTAGGCTCGGTATTTTCTTGTTCAACCCGCACAGCGCGAATCTGTTCTTGCGGAACGCGATCAGAGATTGCCACTTCTGCTCTGGTATTATT
>CALMJT010000167.1 GCA_937864365.1 uncultured Alteromonadales bacterium
TGGCGACACATCCTTGTGTCGCGAGAAACTCTAGGTTAATCAGAGTTTCCTATGAGCAATTACGCCTTCAGGCGCTCTAATTAAGTCATCGAAAACCTAACAAGAGGTTTGGGTAGATATCAGTACTCGATAATTTTTGATGCAGGCTGCGTGTTATTGAATAAATTATTAAACGAAAATCGTAATTTTTTAAAATTAATATTGTGAAGGTAATTTTCTATAAATGAAGGAAGAGAATGTCGTTGCTCTTAATACGAGGTCAATATTAAAAACGGTAGATCAGTATTAAAAATTGTAGATCAGCTAATAACAAAAACTGCGTGTTAAACATAGATTGTTAAAAGTAAAACACCAATATTTGATATTTATTGTTATTTTTATCTTGCTTTGTCGGCTTGTTTAAACCTTACAAAAATTGAGTCTATGTTGGTCATGCAACAGTCAATTGGTGATTTTGTCGGTTTTTATCAAACAATAAAAAATTCGTAAGATAAAAAAATCCTTATAAATCAAGGTTATAAATATTTCCTCTGAGTTTGGTATGTACATCGCAATACCACCGTCGCGATTCACTGCTTGTAGTACAGCACCGCATGTAACCATGCGGAATTAGTCAAACAGGAGAAAATATCATGGCAATGCGTCAATGTGCGATTTACGGTAAAGGTGGTATTGGTAAGTCGACCACTACTCAAAACCTAGTAGCTGCTTTGGCAGAAGCTGGCAAAAAAGTAATGATTGTTGGCTGTGACCCTAAAGCCGACTCTACCCGTCTTATCCTTCATTCTAAAGCTCAAAACACCATTATGGAAATGGCTGCGGAAGCAGGTACCGTCGAAGATTTAGAATTAGAAGACGTTCTAAAAACCGGTTACGGCGACATCAAATGTGTTGAATCGGGCGGTCCAGAGCCAGGCGTTGGTTGTGCAGGCCGTGGTGTAATCACTGCAATTAACTTCTTAGAAGAAGAAGGTGCTTACGACGACGATCTAGATTTCGTTTTCTACGACGTACTCGGTGACGTTGTGTGTGGTGGTTTCGCAATGCCAATTCGCGAAAACAAAGCGCAAGAAATTTACATCGTTGTATCTGGCGAAATGATGGCGATGTACGCCGCAAACAACATTTCAAAAGGTATCGTTAAATACGCTAACTCAGGCGGTGTACGTTTAGCGGGTCTTATCTGTAACAGCCGTAACACAGATAAAGAAGATGAATTAATTGAAGCCTTAGCAGCTGCTATTGGTACTCAAATGATTCACTTCATTCCACGTGACAACGTTGTTCAACGTGCTGAAATCCGCCGTATGACTGTTATCGAATACGATCCAACTGCTAAACAAGCGGATGAATATCGTGCGCTTGCGCAGAAAGTTATCGATAACAAAAAACTTGTTATTCCTCAGCCTGTAACCATGGACCAACTTGAAGAGTTGTTGATGGAATTCGGCATTATGGAAGAAGAAGACGAAAGCATCATCGGTCAAACTGCTGCTAGCGAGTAATTGATTTATTGATGATTAAATAGTTTTACGAAATTCTGATTAATAGATTTCTTATTTAATCAATGTTTCTTTTAAAGCTATTTAACAGTCGCCCGAAAAATAGTCTTGGTTATTTATTTTTCGGGCTCGCATTAGCGTTTTGCTAATGGCAACAGGGCCTCTGTTGCGCTATTAATCGAATTTTTTCTTTTTTTTGAATTGACTCGAATTAATAGTCGAATCTGGCTCGGTCGGGTATGGAGCAGATTGGCTTCTGCCTGCAACTCAAAATAAGAGGAGACAGACAATGACTGTCATGACACGTGAAGAAACTGAAGCCCTCATCTCTGAAGTGCTTGAAGTTTATCCTGAGAAAGCCAAGAAAGACCGCGCAAAACATTTAACTCCAAACGATCAATCGTTGGAGCAATCAAAAAAATGTATTACTTCCAATAAAAAATCACTACCAGGTGTTATGACCATTCGTGGTTGTGCATACGCAGGTTCTAAAGGTGTGGTTTGGGGCCCAATTAAAGATATGATTCATATCTCTCATGGCCCGGTTGGTTGTGGTCAATATTCTCGTGCAGGTCGTCGTAACTATTATATCGGTACTACCGGTGTAAATACCTTTGTTACCATGAACTTCACAACTGACTTCCAAGAAAAAGACATCGTTTTTGGTGGTGATAAAAAACTCGCTAAAACCATCGACGAAATCGAAACTCTTTTCCCATTAAATAAAGGCATTACCATTCAATCAGAATGTCCAATTGGTTTGATTGGTGATGACATCGAAGCCGTAGCAAAAACCAAAAACAAAGAAACTGGCAAAACTGTTGTGCCTGTTCGTTGTGAAGGTTTCCGCGGTGTTTCTCAATCGTTGGGTCACCACATTGCAAACGACGCGGTTCGCGATTGGGCGCTTGGTGCTCGTGACGATGACGACAGCTTCGAAAAAACCGATTACGACGTTGCGATCATCGGTGATTACAACATTGGTGGCGACGCTTGGTCTTCTCGTATTTTACTAGA
>CALMJT010000168.1 GCA_937864365.1 uncultured Alteromonadales bacterium
TTCTGTCCTCTGATTAAATCATGGATGAGTTAATCAGAGGTTCCTAGAGTTTCTCTTGTCTTAAGACTAAGTATTACTCGCCGAATGCTGCGCTATTAAATAAATAATAGTCGCATAGCGAGTAAATTTACCCGCTAACACCAAGATCAAAAATGGCAAAAACTTTATTCTGAGTACACCGGCAACAACGGTAATAGGATCGCCAATGATGGGTACCCATGCAAACAACAAAGACCAGTAACCAAATTTTTGATAGCGTTGCTCGGCCTTCTTAAATTGTTCGGGCTTTAAACGTAGAACCTTCTCAACCAAATAATTACCACCGAAATAACCAAGGCCGTAATTTGTACAGGAACCCAATACATTACCCACGGTTGCGAACAACAATAACAACGCTGCACTATAGCCTTTCAAATACAACACCGACAGTAAGCCTTCGGAGCTAAAAGGTAAAATTGTGGCTGCTAAAAATGCGCTAAAAAATAAACCAAGATAAACCCATAAATCACCTAATATCATGGTCTATGTTACGCAACTCGTACTGTAAATTATTGCTTAGGACGCTTTTTTAAACGAGCCTGAACACGCTCTTTCTGCGTTATTTGTTTGTAATTACGTTTAGTTGCTTTGACCGCATAAGGGTTGTCGCTGGTTTTAAATTCAATGCGTAACGGCGTACCGTGTAAATCAAGAACACGACGAAAGGTTTTTTCTAGGTATCGCTTGTAGTGCGCAGGTACGGCGTCGGTCTGGTTACCGTGAATAATAATAATCGGTGGATTGTGTCCACCGGTATGAGCGTAACGCAGTTTTATTCGGCGACCATTAACCAACGGTGGCTGATGAACAGAAACCGCATCTTCGAGGATTCGCGTCAGTTGATTGGTCGAGAATTTATCGGTTGCTGAACGATACGCACGCTCGACCGACTCGTATAAATGGCCGACATTGGTACCGTGCAAGGCAGAAATAAAATGTAGGTCGGCAAAATCAACGAATTGCAATCGACGCTCTAGATCGCGTTTGATTTTCGCTTTGTGTTCAGCATCAAGACCATCCCACTTGTTTAAAGCGATCACCACACCACGACCCGCCTCAATCACCTGCCCCAACAAATGCAAATCTTGATCAACAACCCCTTCACTCGCATCCATCAACAAAACAACAACATTAGCGTCGTTAATGGCTTGCAAGGTTTTAACAATGGAAAATTTTTCAACGGTAAGAGAAACGTTTTTACGACGGCGAATACCCGCAGTATCGATGATGGTGTATGGAGTTCCTTCGCGCTCGTAACGAATGTAAATACTGTCACGAGTCGTTCCGGGCATATCAAAGACCACGACTCGATCTTCACCGAGCATACGGTTCACAAGTGTTGACTTACCAACATTTGGACGGCCAACAATGGCGATTTTAACGCCGTCGGCTTCATCATCTTCAACTATCTCATCAGGCTCCGGCAGTTCATCAAGCATGGCCTGCATCAAAGAGCGAACACCTCGACCGTGCGTGGCCGTGGTTGCATGCAGTTCGCCAAGCGCCAACTCATAAAACGGCGCCACGGCAACATCGTGATTGGCACCATCAATTTTATTAGCAACCACCAAGACCTTTTTACCGGTTTTACGCAAATGATTTGCGATCATTTCATCGGTATTGGTCAACCCGGCTCGGCAATCCACCACAAATAAGACCAAATCAGATTCGTCGATTGCGGCTAAAGATTGGCCTGCCATTAGAGAATCAATGCCCTGCTCTTCGCCACTTAGGCCGCCGGTATCAACAACCATGCATTTGCGGCCCAGTATGTCAGCCTCGCCGTATTTGCGATCACGAGTCAGGCCCGCAAAATCTGCCACCAGCGCGTCTCTGGTTTTAGTGAATTGATTGAAGAGCGTCGATTTACCAACGTTTGGTCGTCCGACCAAGGCGATTACTGGAAGCATTTAATTTGATTTACCGAGAAGGTGTTCTGTTTACAAGAATTTAGAGATGAGTATAGATTCGATTGGGTATTGAAATAAAGTAACTATGACCAGAGGTGGTGCAATTGTCACCTCTGGCAATAGAAATAAGAAGTACTGTGTCCTCAGAAGCTATTTAAGCCCTTAGTAACTGTTTAGCTGTTTAGTTAGGTCTAAAAACTCATTAGGCCCTTGGAAAAAGTACTTCTAAATTGCGGTTAAGACTTAGCCTCAACTTGAACGGCATGCAGCGAACCGCCGTTATCAAGCACGTACAAGGTACCACCAAATACAACTAACGGAGAGCGAATGCCTGCACCACTAACATGGGTACGGCCGCGATACTCACCACTTTCGGCGTCTAGAGCGTGCACATAACCGGCGTCATCGCCGATTAAAACAAAACCATTAATAGTAACTGGGCCGGTTAACTTGCGACGCAACATTTGGTCGTTAGTCCAAACATCTTCGCCATTGGCAACATTGTAAGCTTTAACTTCGTCGTTATCGGCGGTCATAAAGACCGAGAAGCCGTTGGTTGCCAAGCCGTAATATGTTGATGCGTCTTTAGCCCACAAACCACGACCGGTTGAACGACTGATAGCAACAATGCGCCCTTGGTAGCTGGCTGTAAACAACAAATCACCCAGCATTAAAGGAGTTCCGTCGATATCAACCACACGTTCTAGATCACTGCGACCGCTGGGAATAGCAACACGTACGTCCCATTGGGCGATACCATTACGTGGATTAATACCAACTACCTTACCGCTATCAAATCCAGCGATGACTAGAGTTTCTGTCACCAATGGCGCTGCTTGACCCCGAAAGGTTAGAAGAGGTGCGGTGTTATCATACAACCACAGGCGCTCGCCAGTTTCGATGTCCAGCGCGTGTAAACGACCATCAATGGTATGAACTACAGCAATTTTGCTGTTTAACTGTGGGGCTGATAGCACCTCGGTGCTAACCATGTGCCGCCATTTTTCTTCGCCGGTATCGGCGTTTAAGGCAATCACTTCACCGTCGTAGGTACCCACCACCACGGTAGAGGCGTTTGCGCCAACACCGCCAGATATGCTCTTGGCTACTTTGGTTTGCCAAAGCTTTGTGCCTTTTAAAGCGTCATAAGCACTAACACGACCTTTAGTGCCTGCGGTGTAGGCACGACCATTGGCAAGTGCGGGCGTAAGCAAGGTGTAGAGTTTTTTCTGACCTGCGCCGCCGTCTCGGCTCCACAGTTTTTTGAAACTCACAGCGCTTTCGTGCTTAACAAGCGGCGATGGTTTCAATTCTTTTGGAGTACTGGAACATGCGGCCAAAACTAAGGCCGCGAAAAAAATGATTGCAAAACGCATTAAACTTATTCCGCCTCAGCAACTGAACTCGAAGAAACAGCCTGCTCAGACAATTTCATTTCTATAAAACGACGACGATTTGATTGTTGGTCACTTAAGCTCGATAGTGCCAATTGATAAGACTCCGAAGACTTAGCGCTATCACCTTTGGCGGCATAAATATCGCCGCGCAACTCTGCGTAGGAGCTAACCGCCGCAGGTTTAGGCGCCTTAGCTACCAATGCCAAAGCCTCATCAAATTTTTCTTTGGCGACATACAAGCGAGCCAAACGCGGATCAATAACGATATCAAGTTCTGCGTCGTCGTTGTTTTTCTTCGCCCACTCAAGATAAGTGATGGCAGAATCTAAAGAACCTTTCTCAACATCCAGCTTAGCCATCATTAAAGCACCAGCAACAGAATAATAACTGCCGGAAAATCCTTCTTGAAGTTGCTTACCTAGGCTAATTGCGCGATTGTATTTATCTTCATCAAGCGTCTCACCCGGTGCCAAGGTAGAGCTATCAAGCATGCTTTGGTACAAACTGGATGCTTCTTGCTTTTGCTGAACCTGATGTTTTGTCCATGCCTGCCAACCAAAATAACCGGCAATTGCAGCTAAAACCACGATTACGGTGAACTTACCGTTTTCGCTCCACCATCGCTTCAGCGACTCAATTTGTTCTTCTTCTGTTAGGTGTGTAGCCACACGTATATCCTCTAATACTTTTTATACTGAGCTGGTCGATTATGGTTAATATTGTTAGGTATTAACTCGACGAAGCAATTACGCGTTCCTAAGTAGCCAATACAGCTTTTGCGAGACGCGCTATTTTGACGATTGAAACAAGCTTTGCAACCTTTCGGTCACATCTGAGAGATTTAAAGTCAGTTGCTCGCTGTCATCACGCAGACTTTTTAAGACGACCTGAGCAGCACTGGCCTCATTTTCACCCACAATTAGCGCCCATTTAGCACCGCTTTTGTCGGCTTTTTTCAATTGACTCTTAAAGCTGCCGCCACCGCAGTGATTAACCAGTTTTAAACTAGGCAATGCATCACGAATTGATTCGGCCAGACCTAAAACATAACTTTGAACATTACCTACGCCGCACAGATACACGTCGGCACTGATATCCAACTCAGACGGAATCAACTTCAGCTCTTCGAGTAACAGCACCAAACGTTCCGCCCCCATGCCAAAACCAACGGCGGGAGTTTCTTTGCCGCCAAGCTGAGCAGTAAGGCCATCGTATCGACCGCCAGCGCAAACAGTGCCTTGGGCACCCAATTTATCGGTTACCCACTCAAAAACGGTTTTGTTGTAATAATCTAGGCCGCGCACTAATCGCGGATTAATTTCGTAACGAATTCCCAAACCGTCCAAAAGCGTGAGCAACTGTTGAAAGTGCTCGCGACTGTCTTCATCTAGGTAATCGGTGAGAACCGGCGCCTGATCAAGTAAGGCTTGTGTTCTGGCGTCTTTGCTGTCGAGAATGCGTAAAGGGTTGGAATCGAGGCGACGCAAGCTGTCTTCGTCGAGTTGATCTTTGTATTGAGACAAATAATCGACTAATGCCTGCTTGTAGTTGGCTCGCGCCAACAGACTACCGATGCTGTTCAATTGCAGAGTGACAGCGTCGGTCAGGCCGAGTTTTTTCCAAAGACGCGCGGTCATGGCCAACACTTCAACATCTATGTCTGGGCCATCAAATCCAAAAGCCTCAACACCAAATTGATGGAACTGACGCAAGCGACCTTTTTGAGGTCTTTCATGGCGGAACATTGGCCCAAAGTACCAGAGCTTTTGGGTTTGGTTGTGCAGTAAACCATTTTGCTCACAGGCACGAACGCAAGACGCAGTGTTTTCAGGTCGCAAGGTCAGGCTTGAGCCATCGCGATCTTCAAAGGTGTACATTTCTTTTTCAACAATATCGGTAACTTCACCGATAGATCGTTTGAACAGCTCGGTCTTTTCGAGGATTGGCGTACGAATAAGTCGATAACCGTAGGTTTCGAAAACTTCAGACACTACACGCTCGACGTACTGCCAAGTAGATGATTCACCGGGCAAAAGATCGTTCATGCCGCGAATGGATTGAATTTTACTCACAATTTATTGCTCAATCGGTGTTCAAAAATATCTAAATTATGCTTTAGCAATCAGCTGATCCAGCTGTGCTTGCTTGCTTTTGGCTTTCTCTCTAATCAAACGCTCTAAATCATCAACAAGATTATCGTTCGCCAACTTAGAATTCGGTTCGCCATCAATGTAGATCAAATTTGGCTGACCACCGGCTAAACCAAGATCAGCTTCTTTCGCTTCACCGGGGCCGTTAACTACGCAGCCGATAACGGCAACATCCATTGCCGTAGTGATATCTTCGAGACGAGTTTCTAACTCGTTCATGGTCTTAATCACATCAAAGTTTTGGCGCGAACAGCTAGGACAGGCGATAAAGTTAATGCCTTTTGAGCGTAATCGTAGACTTCTTAATAAATCCCAACCCACTTTCACTTCTTCAACAGGATCGGCCGCCAGAGAAATACGTATCGTATCGCCAATGCCATCCATTAATAACGCACCAAGGCCGACCGCTGACTTTACCGTTCCGGATCTTAAGCCGCCGGCTTCGGTAATGCCCAAATGCAGTGGCTGCTCAATTTGAGTCGCAAGCTTACGATAAGCCGCAACGGCCATAAAAATATCCGATGCTTTAACGCTGACCTTAAAGTTCTGAAAATCGTATTTATCCAAAAACTCCACATGACGCATGGCGGATTCCACCAAGGCATCAGGTGTTGGCTCGCCGTATTTTTTTTGCAGATCTTTTTCTAAAGAACCTGCATTAACGCCAATGCGAATTGGGATATTTTTGTCTTTTGCTTTTTCAATAACCGCCTGAATGCGCTTTTCACGGCCAATATTACCGGGATTGATACGCAAACAATCAACACCTAAATCAGCGACTCGCAGCGCAATTCGATAGTCAAAATGGATGTCGGCCACCAAAGGTACGGTAACACGTTTGCGAATTTCACCAAAAGCCTCTGCCGCTTCAAGCGAAGGAACCGATACACGAACAATATCTGCTCCAGCGTTTTGAATTCTCTGAATTTGATCGACAGTTGCCAATACATCCGTAGTTTCGGTGTTGGTCATACTTTGAATCGAAATAGGTGCATCACCACCTACGGGAACATCGCCCACCATAATTTGGCGCGACTTGCGTCGAGTAATCGGAGATTGAAACTGCATATTTAGCTCTGGGGTAGGAGTTTCTATTTACTGTCCAACTTGGAGTCGCAACGTATTGCGTCCAAGAACGGGGGTTAGCTCAACGGGCTCACCATTGAGCTGCAATGTGGCTGCACGAGCATTACCCAACATCACCGTAAAAGGAGCCTGCCCGGTTAATGTCAGCGTCTCGCCACTGGATTTTAAACCAACGTGAAGTGTACGGCCGTCGGAATCTTTAACATCTAACCAACAGTCTTCTTGAAAAACAAAACTCAGTTTACTGGAGCCACTCGCCAATAAAGACTTAAATGAATCAACGGGATGTTGAACTTGAGCTGTTAAATTATCGTTGCTGGTTGATGCAGAATCACTGCTTACAGCATCACTGGACAATTCAGAGCCACCATCGATCGAATCGGGTGTGAGTTCAGGATCTTCATTTGCTTGAGAGAAATCTATAACTCCCGACTGATCCGATGTTTCAAAAGGATTGGGAATGGGCGTGATATCGTCGATCAAATCGCTGTCAACAACCGTGTCGTCAATGGCAGAAGGCGCAACCTGAACTTCTGTTTTAGGTATTTGCTGAGACGGGTCGATCATTGCTTTGATTTCGTCACCCCATAATATGTAAGCAACGACTAGAGATAAAATAATAGCGCCAATTACGATTGGCCAACGCCACTCGGGAAAAGGTTTTTCAACCGGTTCCAAACGCATGGTTTGTTGCGGGATAATGTAATCGTGCTCAGGGGTTTCCGTAGCTAAGCTATCGTAAGCGCGAACCACAAAATCAACATCTAGATCGAGATAACGACTGTACGCTCGGATATAACCTTTCACAAAGGTAGGTGACGCAAGTTTTGAAAAGTCATCACTCTCCAGTGCACTGAGTTTTGACTCTGGAATTTTCAGCTCTTCACTGATGCGAGTCAGTTCAAAGCCTTTATCCACCCGAGCAGCGCGAAGTAACTGCCCTGGGCTAATGACAGGGACAGAGGCCGACGAATTTTGTTCATCGGTATTACTTGCTTGGTGTTCGGCAACGTTACTCATCTAATAACCGTTTATATTCCAGGTACTCGGCGGAGTAAGGGTACAAATTTTTCAATGCCAAAGCTAGGCTCGCTTCACGATCGGCATTACCAAAAATACGTTCTAGTCGAATTGCTAACCAAAGTGATCGAGAAGAAGCCTTAGTGACTTTGTTGTATAAATCTAAATACGATTTTGCTTTCGAATATTCCCGATCCTGAAATTCTAAATCGGCTAATTCTATCAGTGGTATTGACGCTCGCGGATCGAGGCGAAAAGCTTGAGAAAAGCTTGCTTTGGCTTTATCTCGTAAACCCAACTTAAGCGCTGTTTGTCCTAAATTGGTTAAGGCCACCTGTCGGCGATCGTATTCTAAATCGTTTGCAGCTATTTGAAATTGCTCAAGAGCTTCTTCGGCGCGCGCTCGACTCGCTAAAAATACACCGTAATTATTGCGTGCCGCTGAAAAATCCGGGGCTTTTCGCAATGCAGCTTTAAATTCTTCTTCTGCACGAGCCGGTTCTCCCTCAAGCTGATAGAGCATCCCAGCCGCGTTATTTACGCGCGGATCATTAGGATTTATGTCGCGAGCTTTATTTAAATTGGTACGGGCAGAATCGCGATTACCTTGGCTGATGTAACCCAAGGTCAATTGAATTCGAGTTTCGAGGGCTTTGTTTTTATCAACCACTGCTTCACTAGGATTGGATTCAGTAACCACGCACCCAGTAAAGACTAAAGCGCTCAAAACCAGCACTAATTGGGATGAATATTTTGCAAAGCGAGCGTCGATAAGTTTCAGCATAATTCCACAAGCACAGAGTTTGTTCGAAGTTCCATTCGGTTGCTACGACTCTCACACCAATTACGAGGTTTGAATTTCGAGTCAGCCTAAATCTAGGCAGACACTTTAACAACAATGAAGATCACTGCAAAACGTGTGAGTTCAACTTTGAGCAAATATTTGTGGCTATACCGTATATGCACTCATTATTTAACAATAATTAGGCAAACGGAATAATGCGCAAAGGTTCTGGTTGATCTGCTTTGTAGCGTTCACTGCGTCGAGTTTTATCGTTCACACTACCGGCAAGCTGGCCGCAGGCTGCATCAATGTCGTCACCACGAGTGGTTCTAACGGTGGTGATGTAACCTTCTTTCATCAAAATGTCTTTAAATCGATTTAACGCATTATTACTGACTTTTTTGTAATCCGACAAATTAAATGGATTGAAAGGAATTAAATTAATTTTTACCGGAACATCGCGCAGTAGCTCTGCAAGTTCATAGGCATGTTCTGGGCGATCGTTAACGTGATCGATCAAGGTATATTCGATCGTCATTTTGCGATGCGTATCGGGAAGTTTTTCGATGTAACGCTTGGCACTGGCTAACAACATAGCAATAGGATATTTCTTGTTGATAGGAACCAGTTTATTACGCAACTCATCGTTAGGTGCGTGCAAAGAAATTGCGAGACAGGCATCGGTGTAATCGCTCAAGCGATCCAGTGCTGGCACAACACCCGAGGTACTGAGCGTTACCCGGCGCTTAGAAATACCATAAGCGTTGTCTTCCATCATCAAGTGCATGGCATCAACAACGTTATCAAAATTCAATAAAGGTTCACCCATGCCCATTAAAACAACATTGGTGATCTTACGCGGCCCTTTTACCTGCAACTGCCCAAATGATTTTGCCGCAATATGAACCTGACCGATAATTTCGGCCGCGGTTAAGTCGCGGTTAAAGCCTTGTTTTCCTGTTGCACAAAAGCTGCAATCTAACGAACAACCAACTTGAGAAGACACACACAAGGTGCCGCGTTCTCCGTCGGGAATAAAAACCGTTTCAATAGCATTGCCGCCTGAAACCTGAATCAGAAATTTACGGGTACCATCAACAGAATCAAGTTGGCGAAGTACTTCAGGCGCTTCAATAACCGCTAATTCTTTGAGTTTCGATTTTAAACCTTTGCTAATGTTGCTCATTTCATCGAAGTCGGAAACACCCAGCTGGTGAACCCATTTGATTACCTGTGTCGCACGGAACGGTTGTTCGCCGATTTCAGCAAACCAAGCCTTCATCTTGCTAGGTGACATGCCCATCAAGTTAACTTTTTCAGACACAGTGTTGATTTGAGCTTCAGACATTAAAAAATCCAAGAAAAACGGTGAGGAAACGCTGCTTTAACGGTTTTCAGGTTTAATCAGAGTGCAGAAAACATACTTTCTGCGACTTCATATTCTAGCGAATGCTAGTCATCGAAGATAGCGACACAAACTTGCCCCACGATGAGAGTAAACAACGTGGGAACAAATAACGCTGTGCCGCAAAAAAAGCTCTTACATTAGAGCCTTATTAATTAGCGCTCGCAAATTTCTTCAGCAGAGAAGAAGTAAGCAATTTCACGCTCAGCCGACGCCGCAGAGTCAGAACCGTGAACCGCGTTAGCATCGATAGATTCAGCAAAATCAGCACGAATTGTACCGGCAGCCGCTTCTTTAGGATTGGTAGCACCCATCAATTCACGGTTGGTGGCAATAGCGTTTTCGCCTTTAAGAACTTGAACCACGACTGGGCCAGAAGTCATGAACTCAACAAGCGCAGAGAAAAATGGACGCTCCTTGTGTTCTGCGTAGAAGCCACCTGCCTTTTCGTCATCAAGCTTAACCATTTTCATGGCAACGATTTCTAAACCGGCTTTTTCAAAACGAGCGTTAATTTCACCGATCGCGTTTTTTGCTACTGCGTCTGGTTTAATGATCGAAAGAGTTTTTTCAACTGCCATTCTTGTCTCCGTAAAATAATGCAATAAATTCAAGGATAAGGGCAAATATTTGTACAACTTTTGTACATTCTAGGCCATCACCCAAAAAAGAGCGCGGATTATACGCACTCATTTGGCAATTGCCTATTAGTCTATAGAGAGGATTTTTATCGATTAGATCATGAATGTTCAATCAAAAGACAATTTAATGCGAATTATCCATCGATCACAGCGATTTAAGCTTAGCCAAACCTTCAGTGACCGATTGCACAGCAACGTCGATATCGTCTTCGGTGGTAAAGCGCCCAAAACTAAAGCGCAAACTAGCATGAGCCTCATCATCGGTCATTCCAATGGCTCTTAGCACATGAGAAGGCTCCAAGCTCGCAGAAGTGCACGCCGAACCTGACGATATCGCCAGCTCTCGAAAGACCATCATTAATCGGTCTGACTCAAAACCTTGAAAACAGATATTGGCAATATTAGGAACGGCTTTCACGCCAGAACCGTTGAGCACAACACCTTCTAAGTCAAGTACCAGTCCTAAAAATTTTTTCGTCAAGGCGGAAATGCGCTGATCTTCGGATTTCATTTCTTGCGCAGCGATTTCAAATGCGGTTCCCATACCTACGCACTGATGAACCGGCAAGGTGCCCGAACGCATCCCTCGTTCGTGACCGCCACCGTGAATTTGAGCGTCGATTGCCAAAGGCGGCTGCCTGCGCACGTACAAAGCGCCAATACCTTTAGGGCCATATATTTTATGCGCACACATCGACATAAGATCGACATTCATAGCGTTCACATCGATGGGTAACTTGCCAACACTCTGTGCCGCATCAACATGAAACAGACTGCCGTTATTTTTGGCACAAGCACCAAGCGCTGCAATATCATTAACAACACCCAGCTCGTTATTAACGTGCATTAAAGACACTAAAGAAGTGTCTGGCCGTAACGCTTCAGATAAAGACTCGGCTGTAATAACTCCCTGACGGGTTGGCTGCAGGTAGGTAACTTCAAAGCCTTGTCGTTCAAGCTCGGCAAAACAATCCAAAACGGCCTTGTGTTCGGTTTGCGAGGTAATAAGATGACGGCCTTTATCTTGATGTGCCGAAGCGGCGCCTTTAATCGCTAGGTTATTCGCTTCTGTTGCGCCACTGGTCCACACAATTGCGCGGGTATCGGCAACAATTAAATCCGCAACTTGACGGCGAGCAGTTTCAACGGCCGATTCGGCTTGCCAACCGTAGATATGACTTCTAGAGGCAGGATTAGCAAAATTGCCATCAAGCGTAAGACATTCGGTCATGGCTTTTGCAACGCGGGGATCTACCGGTGTTGTGGCAGCATAATCTAAATAAATCGGTTTATTCATAAATACGTAATATCTTCTTTTTGAATATTCAGCCAATTATGCCATCAATCGAAATAAGGCTGTGCTAACAATTTTTGAAGAATATAAAGACTAAGCCAGTTGATACAAGCAAACTGTGCGGAATAATAAAAGAAAGAGGATTTTTACAGCGAAGAGAATCTGGGTGGCAGCTCTAACCAGCCACACCCCGGCACATGATGTCACCACTACCGTTGCTCCCTTCCGGGCCTGGCGGGGTTCGTAGTTGATCATTGCGAGGGGACCGGAAAGAGCCACCATTGCAGAGGCGCGCATTATGGTGATTTTCTATTAACAATGCAAGTGTACAAACCCCAATGCTATTTTTGCGCGCAATTAGCCAACAAACTGCTCAAACTCTCACAAAAATACGCAAAATTCACACAAATTTGGATGACCCACCGGCGGATCAACAAACATATCTCATCAATACAATACAAATTTTGCACTTAAATCACCGCAGTGCCGCTACGCTATCGAAACAAACGATTGATCATTTGTTATGTGAATCGCGGGTGGGATCAGGTTCGGCCGCTTTTGTGCATTGAACATCTGCTCCGAATCATCTTCGATCAATACCAACCAAATTACTCAAGATATATTTTTAAGCGCCAGACTGCTAGAATCCGCCCCGAATTTTGACAAGAGATTTTTACAATGCAGTTATTTGTTGATCAGCTCACCAATGTAGATTTTAGTTACCTTGATGAATCTAGAGGTTTAGTGGGCGAAACCTGGCTTGCGAATTTCGCGCTTGAAGGTGAGCTTGATCAGCAAAGCATGGTCTGCGATTTTGGCATCGTTAAAAAAACTTTTCGTAAATGGCTCGATGAAACCTTAGACCATAAACTTTTGGTACCCAAACACTCCGCGTCTTTATCGATCACAACATCCAACGGTACCACCCAACTAACATGGCAATCAGTTTCTGGTGAGATCACTATGTCTGCGCCCGAAGATGCCATTACTTTAGTGGATGGTGATTGTATTACTCCCGAAACTCTTGCTGCTTGGTGCCAACATCAAGCGTTGCAATTGATGCCCAAAACCGTTCTTAACATCGACGTAAGCTTTGAAACCGAACACATTCCCGGCTATTTCTACCAGTACAGCCACGGCTTAAAAAAACACGACGGCAACTGCCAACGTATTGCCCATGGACACAGATCCACCATTAATATCTGTAAAAATGGTCGCCGGGACTTTGAACTCGAACGAGCTTGGTGTGAGAAGTGGCGCGATATTTATATCGGCACCGAAGAAGATATTATCGATGACATAAACGGTATTTATAAATTCGCCTACGAAGCGCCTCAGGGTAGATTTGAACTTAGCTTACCGAAAAACAATTGTTATATAATCCAAACCGACAGCACGGTAGAGCAAATAGCGCAACATATTGCCCAGGTACTTAAAAGTCAGTTTCCCGAAGATGCAATTCAAGTGAAAGCGTTTGAGGGAATTGGTAAGGGAGCCCTTGTCTCCCTTTAAAATAATTCGCCAAATTTCCACCAAAACAATTTTTGAATGATAAATTCAGAGCGGCTTTTTAAAGGGTCGCCGAGTTTTTCGAATTAAAATATAGGAAACTCTGATTAACCTAGAGTTTCTCGCGACACAAGGATGTGTCGTCAA
>CALMJT010000169.1 GCA_937864365.1 uncultured Alteromonadales bacterium
AATTTCTTCACAATTTCAATCACTTACCGTTCTTGAAATTGGCGACACATCCTTCTGTCGTGAGAAATTCTAGTTTAATCAGAGTTTCTTATAACAGTAATCTGCCGTTAATATCTAAACGACAGTTGTTTTCGAACAAAAGCTGTTTTTAACTAAGGCTATTTTTAAACAAAAAATTATTTTTTTAATGACTATGAGCAAATCCAACAAATTCTTTGTAACCGGCACCGATACCGAAGTGGGTAAAACCTTTATTAGCTGTGCGTTGCTCGAAAAAGCCAAAGCACAAGGTTTAACAACCGGTGCATTAAAACCCGTTGCAGCAGGTTGTGTTGAGCAAGACGGCATTTTAAAAAACGAAGACGCGCTAGCACTTATCGATTCTATGACCTTGAGCTTGCCGTATCAGTCGGTCAACCCAGTTGCGTTAAAAGAAGCCATAGCACCGCACCTAGCCGCCAGCCACGAAAACAAAGTATTGCAAACCTCGCGACTCACCGGATTTATCCAAGGCGCCTTTATGAACCGCGCCGACCTTTGGCTAGTGGAAGGCGCCGGTGGCTGGTTTGTACCCCTAAATCCACGGGAAACCCTCGCCGACATCGCCATAAAGCTACAACTGCCCGTCATTTTAGTGGTTGCCATCCGCCTAGGCTGCATCAACCACGCACTACTTACCGCCAACGCCATTCGCCAAGCAGGCTTGCCTATCGCTGGCTGGGTTGCAAACTGCATGGACGACAACGCTGAATGTGTACAAGAAAATATTCAAAGTATTTACGAGAGGATACAAGCACCGTTATTGGGTGTGGTACCTAAATGCGAAAATGCGCAAAAAGCGAGTGAGTATCTTTCGATAGAAATGTTGCTTTGAATATGTCGCGTAATATTAACGGCAGGGAAATTTTGGTTAAACGACGTTCTGCTGCTAATAGTTGGTTGAGACTGTTAATAATTAATTGCAATGAATGGCAGTAGCCATTAATGAAACTACGATTTGGTAAATTTACGCTTGAGTTTATTTTCCGCTTTTCCCTTCTATATACTGTGCTTTTTCGATTTAACTTGCTGAATTTTTAACGCATATTTGAATCAGAAGAACTAGTTGGACTTGGCGATCTTGGCTGAGAATTTTGGTTGTCTCAGAATGTCCTCTTCGATTTTTGTGATTGGTCTGTCTATTGCGAAACTGTGTAACTATTCTGGCTCCATAAAAAACATTTAAACGTATGTGAGTGGAAAGAGAATTATTCCGAGTTTTTGAAGCGTTTATTACAGTAAATTCTCTAATGGAATACCTGCTTCTTGCTCAATTGACTTATATTCTTCTTTTAAAAATTCAAGAAATTGAGATAGCTGTAATATATGCTCTTCGTAGTCTGCTCTGTTTCTTAAGGTTTCGCTTTTCAACAGTTGATCTTGATAGAGTAAGCCATCGCGAACGGCAGAAATGAGCATTGGGGCCATGTGATTTGGTATTTCCATTATATTGCTTCCTTTATAATTCTTTGAGCTAACAAATGAAGTAAATTTTTAAATTGGGATAGAGGCATATCATATGCTGGAGCTATTGTATAATGAGTAGCCTGAAATTTTGTATTAAATTGATCTTTGACAATTGCCAACCCATTAGGAAGCTCCGTACCTTTTGGAATTCTATAATACTCCCAGTCTTTACCTTTGGGTAATCCTGGTTCATCAAATGTACTAATTCCTCTGGGTTGATACTTTACAGAAACCCATTTAACGCCGTTTTTCGAGACGATTTGAATGTCTGCTAGTCTTGGTCGACCGTTGGATAGAACAGTATTTTTTTCGACGAAATCGAAAACATGAATTTGTGTCTTTTTATTCCTGGCTCGCCACAAATTAACTGGTACCGCGCCTTCAAAATATTGGTTAATTTTGCCAGATTGAATTAACACATCTTTAAGAATTACTGTACTCATGGTGGCATTTCCAAAGTTGTTATTAAGCGAGTCTATTGAGTTTTCAGGGCCTCTTAACTATCTATTATGACCTTATTTTTCAATGACAATCTGTTGAGTATTTTAACATAGTCACGTTTTTGTGAATTTTTATGTAGTTGTTAGTTTTGGTGCCAGGTTTGTCATTCAAATAGTTTTAAGAGTTTTGCCTTTTAATGTCTTAAACTAATTTCTTTGGGATAGTTGTGTAGTTTTAAGTAGTTAGGTTTTGTTGTGCTAGTTTTTCTGAGTGAAATGTTCTTTTGATGTGTGTAAAAGTTAATATTATTGTTTTGTTTTTCTGGTTTGCTTAATGGATTTGGTTTTTTATAAAGCTAATTTTAAGCTGGATCAAGTAAGTGTATTCTAGCTTTTTCGTAATTTTTTCGTTACTTGAACTCCTGATTTTGATAACTTTATGTTATTAATTTAAGGTGCAGTTTATGATATTCAGTTTTAAGTTGTCTTGCACATTGTGGGATAGAAGATAATTCTGATTAAACTCTTATATGAGTAGGTATTAAAAATATTGACCAATTTTCTGATGTGGTGAGTTTTTGATTTCTTCTTAATCGTCTCTTCTTTAACTCGTTGTCGTTTAAAATCAGCTTTTTTCAATAAGTTCACAGTATTTGTTCACACTTGTCATTAGTGACAGGGTGGAAGCCATTGTATGAATCGTCCCTGAATAAAATCTCGCGAAGGTCACTTCAATGTGTTTTTGCTGGCATTGATGTGATTTTTTGTGTCGATAAATTCCTCGCTTGTTTGTGGGGCCATCCTTGGAGACGGTTAATGTCGATTCAGTTTAAGAATCTTAAAAATAAATCCCTGCCAAATAAAAATTATTTTGCTAAAAAGTCGTTAGCGAAGTTTTTTAAATTTGGCCCGTGTATTCCATTTTTTGCCTCGGCAATGATGGGGCTTTCGATTCCTTCGTTTGCTCAGGACGGTGAAGAAGAAAAAGCACTGGAAGAGGTTGTTGTTACCGGTACGCGTATTCGCCAAGACCCTTTATCGCAGGGTTCGCCAGTTGTAACGCTTACCGCAAAGGATTTGGATCGATCGGGATTGACGTCTTTAGGGGATTTTCTTCAACGTTTAACTGCTTCGGGTGGTGGTTTAAACTCGCGTTTTAACAGTAGCGGTAACTTTGGCTTTCCGCCGGATGGTGGCGGTATTGGTGCCGGTGCTTCGCAAATTGATTTGCGTTATTTAGGCTCGAATCGCACCTTGGTTTTGGTGGATGGTGTGCGTTGGGTAAATGGTTCTTCGGCCAGTGGTGTGTCGTCAGCGGTTGACTTAAATACCATTCCCACTGCAATTATTGAGCGTATTGAAGTTTTAGAAGATGGCGCATCGTCTATTTACGGCAGTGATGCTATTGCCGGTGTAGTTAATATTATTACCAAAAAAGATTTCGAAGGTTTTGAAATTGAGGCTTATTCCGGAGCTTATGATGAGGGCGACGGTGAAAATAACGAAATTAATTTATCGATTGGTTCGCATGGCGAAAAATCCCGCATATTTTTAAATATCGGTTATGTGAATTCTAACGACGTATTGGCTGCCGATCGCGATCAAGCGTCTACACCAATTCCATTTGTGACTAACGGTTTGGGTGGCAGTTCGGGTACGCCGCAAGGGCGATTTGTTTTTACCGATCCGAATACCGGAATTGATGTCGACTGTACCATTAATAATGGTGTAACCGGTGTGCCACGATACGATGCGTCAAACCCGTGTGGCCCAAATGATGATTTTCATCCATTCACAAATGCTGATCGCTTTAATTTCTCGCCATTTAACTTAGTACTTGCACCGAATGAGCGAACCAATATTTATACCCAAGCGCAATACGATTTAACGCCTACCACAACCTTTACATTAAAAGGTTTGTTTAACAATCGTAAATCCACTAACCAAGCGGCGCCGGAGCCTTTATTTATTGGCCCAGAAGCCGGTAATGGTAATTTGTTGGATACGATTTCGGTTGATGCTTCGAATCCATTTAACCCGTTTGGTTTTACCATTGATGCTAATACCAATCCGTTCTTTTTTGGTCGCAGACCCTTAGAAGGTGGCCCGCGTGTATTTGAGCAAGACGTTAATACTTTTTATGTGAGTGCAGGTTTGCAAGGGCAGTTTGAACTTGCCGATCGTAATTTTTATTGGGATGTTAATTTCTCGCGTTCACAAAACCGTGCCGACCAAATTAAAACCGGGGGTTATAACTCTGCACGAATTCGACAAGCTTTAGGCCCCATTGAAGATTGTACCGATCCTTGTGTGCCGTTGAATTTCTTTGGTGGTCAGGGTGATGGCACGGGTACCATTACACAAGAGCAATTGGATTATATTTCGTTTGTGCAAAAAGACGTAAGTGAGCAAGAGCTTAGCGATATTAGTGCAAACATCAGCGGTACTTTATTTAATTTACCAGCCGGGGCATTTGCCTTTGCAGCCGGTGTTGAATACCGAGAACAAGATGGGTTTTTCCAACCCGATGCGGTTGTAGTCGCTGGCGAAAGTGCGGGTGTACCTTCAACACCAACACGCGGCGGTTTTGATGTCGAAGAATATTATCTAGAATTGCAGGTGCCCATTTTAGCAAACCTACCGGGTGCTGATTTATTGGATTTATCGTTGGCGCTTCGCACTTCGGATTACAGCACCTTTGGTTCTGAATCGACCGGTAAAGTGGGATTTAAATATCGTCCCGTAAAAAATCTATTAATTCGCGGTAGCGTTTCAGAAGGTTTACGTGCACCGGGAATTGGCGAATTATTTGGTTCGGCGGCGCGTTTCGACCAAACACTTGCCGATCCGTGTTCTGATTTGTTAGGCACGCAACCGGGTTCTACACCGGCGGATTCTCAAACCATTGCCAACTGCCAGGCGTTGGGCGTTCCTGTGGATGGCAGTTATGTGCAGTTTAATAACCAAATTTCGGTAACAACCGGTGGTAATCGCCAACTGCAACAAGAAGAATCCGATAGTTTCACTCTAGGTTTTGTTTACGATGCCGACTGGGTGGATAACCAAGATTGGATCGAACAATTCACCGTTGAAGGTACTTATTACGATCACGAAATCGAAGGTGCCATTCAAGCCTTAGATGCACAGGTGCAATTAGAAGGTTGTATTAACACCCTTGATCCAACCTTGTGTAGCGGAATTACTCGAACCGCGGGTGGTGTTATTAACGGTTTTTCAAATCAATTAACCAATATTGGTGGCATTGAAACCTCGGGCTACGATCTAACCTTCACCTATTTAAGCCCAACCTACAATTTTGGTCAGGTGAAATTAACGTGGCAAAACACCTTCTTAGATGAATACGTTGAGCAGGTTCCAACTTCTACGGGCTTTATTGACGTGCATTTAGAAGGCACCGAAACCGGTGATCCAGAACAAGCATACCCAGAATTAAAATCAACGCTTACCGCTGAATTGTTTTACGACAACTGGGCCTTTGCGGCAACCTTCCGCTACATTGATGAAGTTACCGAAGACTGTACGGGCTTGGCTGGTTTAGGCTTATGTTCAAACGAAGCGGCTGAATTAAATACCTTGGATGAAACCTTGTATGTAGATTTGGCGGCAAGCTGGTCGGTACCAAGTGACACAGAAATTACCATTTCTGCCGGGTTGCTTAACGTTACCGATGAAGACTCACCAACTTGTTTTAGCTGTGCATTAAATGGTTTTGATGCAACCACCTACGATGTACCCGGTGTATTTGGTTACGTAAGATTTAATGTGAAGCTTTAATTTATAAAAATGTTCTAGCGATTAAAACCGGCCTAAATGGCCGGTTTTTTATTAATTGTATGTTTAATTTTTCTTATCTTATTTAATCCAGAATGGGCGAGCCTAAAGTTTCCACAGCGCTTAGAGTATTTAGGCCCTATAGCCAACCGGTACTTCTAACGTATCTTTAATTTCTTCCATTACTACATAACTTGTGCACTCTTGAACGCCGGGTAGGGTTAACAAGGTTTCTCCATAGAAACGTCGGTAGGCTTTCATGTCTTGAACGCGGGCTTTGAGTAGATAGTCGAAGTTACCCGAGACCAGATAGCATTCTTGAACTTCTTGCAGGGCTTTGGCGGCGTCGCGAAATTTTTCAAAGATGTCTTTGGGTGAGCGTGCCAGTCGAATTTGTACGAATACGACCAGGCCTGCTTTTAAAAAATTGGGGTTTAAAAGCGTGGTGTAGCCGCGGATCACGCCTTCTTTTTCCAGTTTTTTGATGCGCTCTACACAGGGTGTGGTGCTTAAGCCAATTTGTCGGGCGAGTTCTGCGTATGAGATGCGGGCGTCTTTTTGCAGTATACGGATGATGTTGCGATCGATTCTGTCGAGTTCGTAGTCGGCCATGGTGCGCTGTTCTATTCTAAATACAGATGTACGTTTTAACGGAGTAAGGTCAGTTGAGAAGGTTTTATAGGCGGTTTCTAGCCCTGACTTTTGGAAAACCAGTGATTTCTACTGGATTGCCCTTCAAAAAGTGAATTCAAATAGTTAAAAAGTCTTCATAATCAAAAAAATACCATGAAATCGACTGAATAACACCTTCTAGAATAGTTTTAACGCCTTAATGGCTCCCATATAAAAGTTAAAAAGTCTTAATCCTGTCGGAGGTTTCTATGTTAATTGGTGTTCCAAAAGAAATTAAAAATCATGAATATCGCGTTGGCCTTACCCCGGCAGGTGTCCGTGAACTGGTAGAAAGCGGTCACTCGGTGATTGTTGAAACCTTGTGCGGTGATTCAATTGGTTTTACCGACGCTATGTACGAAGCGGCAGGTGCTGCGGTAATTGCAACGGCTCAGGAGATTTTTGAGCGCGCAGAGATGATCATTAAAGTAAAAGAGCCCCAACCTGTTGAGTGCAAAATGCTGCGCGAAGGTCAGATTCTTTTCACTTACCTGCATTTGGCTCCAGATCCAACCCAAACCGAATTGTTGATTGCTTCTAAAGCAACCTGTATTGCCTATGAGACCGTGACCGACGCCGCTGGCGGTTTGCCGTTGTTAGCGCCAATGTCTGAAGTTGCTGGACGTATGTCTATTCAAGCCGGTGCACATTATCTAGAAAAAGCACAAGGCGGTTTGGGTACTTTGCTTGGCGGTGTTCCTGGTGTTGCACCCGGTAAAGTATTGGTTATTGGCGGCGGTGTTGTTGGTACACATGCGGCGCGTATCGCTGTGGGTATGGGTGCAGATGTAACCATTCTTGATCGCTCATTGCCTCGTTTGCGTCAACTTGATGTTGAGTTTGGCGGCAAAGTTAAGTGTGTTTATTCAACCGTTGAAGCCATCGAAGAGTTAGCCATTGCGGCTGATTTGGTGGTGGGTGCCGTGTTGATTCCGGGTGCGGCAGCACCTAAGTTATTGACCCGTGACATCATTGCTAAAATGAAAAAAGGTTCTGTGGTTGTTGATGTTGCAATTGACCAAGGCGGTTGTTTCGAAACGTCTAAAGCAACCACTCACGCTGAGCCTGTGTACGAAGTTGATGGCGTTATTCACTACTGTGTTGCCAATATGCCAGGTGGTGTTGCGCGTACTTCCACCATGGCCTTAACCAATGCCACATTACCATTTGCGTTGCAAATTGCTAATAAAGGTGCGGCCAAAGCCGTATTGGATAACAAGCATTTGTTGGCAGGTTTGAATGTTCACGCGGGTAAAGTGACTTATCAAGCTGTTGCAGAAGCTTTGGGTTATGAATACGTTGCTCCAGAAATCGCTTTAGCTTAATTTTTTTAGAAATCCCGGATTAATTTATGATTTGATCCGGGGAAACCTTGACGGCACATTTTTTGTGTCGCTGGAAGCTCTGGATTTTTCGGAGTTTCCTTAAGTTTTTATTAAGTTTGTTTGTAGATAATAGCGATAGGTAATTTAGTTTACGGTCGCTTTATTGATGTTGTTGTTCGCTGTGTTAAATGGCGTAGTTTCGTTTCGTAAAGAGTCTTTTCTAGTTTTACCTCAATCGGGTTGACCGATTAAATCCCTTAGTGTTGACGCTTAATGCGGTATACACCGGCGTTGGTTAGATGTTGCGCTATACAAAGTCGCTTTATCAACGCTGTGTTATACCGCTTTTTTTATGCCAGTCTTTTTTTCAGCGCCTGCGTCGCACGTCCATCTAAAATAGTTAATCCAACACCGATACACAGCATTCCCAACAAATGCTTGGTGGTTAAAATCTCGTTTAAAAATAATACGCCTAGCGCGATTGAGCTTACCGGTATTAAAAAAGCTACCAGCAGTAAATTGGTTGCGCCGGTTTTGGTGAGTAGTTGAAAAAATAAAATGTACGCGAGTACTGACGAAAACAGAACCAATCCCGCCATTGATCCCCAGGTTAATAAACTGGGTGGCGAAAGCGTCCATGGTGATTCAAACACGAATGCCATGGGTGTTAGAAAAATGGCCGATGCTGTCATTTGCCCGGTGGCTGTCTGCAACGGGGTTATGTTGTTGTGATTGGCTTTTTTTGAAAATATAGCGCCTGTTGCATAGCAGATTGCTGCAAGTATGACCGCTATTTTTCCTATGATCAGGTTTTCCGATTCATTGATACTGTCTGAGAGCATTACCACAACACCTAAAAATCCAATTACCACGCCTGTAAGTTTATTGGTTGTAATTTTTTCGTCGCTGGTAAAGAAGTGCGCGGCGATTACAGAAAATATAGGTGTGCTAGCGTTGAGTGTCGCGGCTAATCCAGAGCTAATATATTGCTGTCCCCAGGCAATCAATACGTATGGAAGTACAGAGTTTAATAATCCCATTACTGAAAATATGTAGATTGTGGTTTTGTTTAACGTTAATGGAGTTTTTTTTATAAATAGTAGCAGCGACAAAATGATAGCAGCCAACAATACTCTTAATGCCACCAAGGTTATTGGCGGTATTTCTTTAACGATAATCTCGACAAAAAAGAATGAGCTGCCCCAGATGATGGAAAGCGAAACTAAAATAGACCATTGCTGTAGGGTCATGGGTTGAACATGGGGATTGGTTGGCATCGAAAAGGTATCTCTACATCGTAAGGGCAGGATTTCAAATTACTGTCATGAAGCATAAGAGCTAAATGGATTCTGAATTATCATTTTTGGAACCCAATCAGCTGTGTTATCCGAATAATTTTTACTCATATTAATCTTCTAACCTGCCAATCGATCGAGGCAATTTTGCTTTAATCGATAAAGTAACTACTTTATAAAGAATCCCTTAAAGATAGTGCAGTCTTTTGGATGACTCGATTGTATTTTCAATCCTTAAAAACAATCGCTGAGTTGGACAGGATTTATCGTTAACATCTAAATTTCAACTAATATCAAATAGTGTTTGATGGGAACGTATTTATAAAGTAAGCGTTAGCACACCTTACTATTGTTCTCACTTGTATTTGACTAAATTAGTATACTCTGTGTAACGAAAATCTTTCTAGTTAATCGATATTATTATTACATCAACTGAGAATAAGTTTACATTGTGTGAATTTTTCTAGGCTTTGGGTTTGAAAAGAAGCGCTATCTATGGTTATTTTTTAAAATTATTAGCAAGTGTCAATTAGTTTGAAGGAATTAATTAATTCTTTTTTTGTAACATTAATTAGAATGTATTATTCAAACGGAAATTTTAAAATGGGTTTAAATTGTACGATCTAGAATGGAAGTTAATGATTGAGCAGGCTGGAGTTAATTAAAGTAAATACTCATTAATCTGTCGTTTCTCGTACACAAAGACGAGTTAAGTGACCATTCTTAAAAAATAGTGGTTACTAGGGTAAGAGAATTTAATGAATTAGCATGAATGTTGAGCTTGTATCGTCTAATTTTGGTTAGTTTGTTGTAAATCTTCGCTGCGAATATTTCTCTTGAATTTAGCGGCAATTTAAGTCGTTGAATCGGTTAAAAATAGGCTTTCAGTCATTAAACATCTCAGATCAACATCTTCACAGTTCCATTCACTTACCGTTCTTGACGTTGGCAACACAGCATGCGTCGCTAGAAGCATTGGTTTATCAACGCTTTTCCTAAACAACGACCGTAGTTGATCTTGAGCGAGACAAATAATCAAGTTGCGTATTAATAGTATTTCTGCACGCATGAAAACTTTAGAGATAAAGCTTTAAATTCAGCCGTTTATGAGGGCGGCTTGGCATCCTTGAAATATTTATCAGCACATCATGCATCGGAGAAAATTTCCTGCATTCAGATTTAGGTATTACTAACCTAGAGCCTAGAGCAACGTCGATGAATATTCATTCTGACTTGTTTTTCTTTCTGGAACTTTATGTTGCGCGATTAGGGCTATCTAATCGATCGCACAAATTCTTAGCCACCAAATACGCTATTGTTCGGCTTCGATTAACCGAAGGTTTTTGAAGCTCGTGGCTCCGGAAACAATATTTTTGTGTTTATTTGATCTACCTACCTACCAATAGGTAGATAATCGAAATCTTTTGCGATACTCTGATCTCGTTCATTTGAAATTCGTTAAATCTCTATTGGGGGATCATCATGTCATCAGAAATTTTTTGGTTAACTGCAACTGCTTTACTTGCCGCTGTACTTTGGGTGCCTTATGTATTGAACCGAATTGCCGAATTGGGTTTGATGGAAACCTTAGGTAATGGCGGCGCCAGTGCCGTGATGCAGCATCAATGGGCAATTCGTGCACGTGCTGCTCATGCAAACCTAACCGAAGGCTTGGTTATTTTTGCACCTTTGGCATTGGCCGTTGAAGTTACTGGAATGTCTAGCGAGTTAACGGCAACACTTTGCGCCGTCTACTTTTTTGCGCGCTTGGCGCACGTAGTAATTTATACCGTTGGAATTCCCGTTGCTCGAACTTTAGCGTTCGCCACCGGACAGGTGAGTTTGATTATTCTTGCGTTACATTTATTGGGAATTGTGTAAGAAATTTCGCAATCTTCGGTTTTGCCGCTGCCCTCTGATTAAGTTTGAGACAAGTTAGTCAGAGGCTTTTATTGTCGAGGTTCTTACTGTCAGGCGATCTTATGGTCGGAGCTTCCTCATAGCCAGCTTCTTACAAACAGGCTCTTACAAACAGCTTTTTATAAACGGTTGTTTCAAACTCCGATTTAGAAAGCCTGAATCTCTGATCTTGGGTTTGGTTTGCTCGGTTGTTGAGCGTTTTTTAGCGATTACTGCTTTAAAACCGGCGTCGAATTGCGAATCCTGAATTCTTTAGCGCTTCAAGCTTTGTATTTATATTCACAAGGCAATGACTCCGGCACTCTTTTGTTGACGCATAGTGCCCATGTGTCTAATGTATGAATCAACCATCCTTTTTAGTTATATCTATTATGGCCACTGAGCGTACATCGGACAAAATTATCAAGATCACGCAGGAGCTCATTCAGACTCGTGGCTACAGCGCTATTAGTTTTGATGATATTGCTGTGCGCGTGGGTATAAAAAAGCCAAGCATTGTTCATCATTTTGCCAACAAGGGCGAGCTTGCGGCGGCGGTTGTCGATAATTATCGCTCGATGTTTTTGGGATTACTTGCACAATCGGCTAATTCTGAAAGTGCTGCTCGTAATTTAGAAGTTTACTTTCAACCGTATCTACAGTTTGGTGAAAGCGGTAACTTAATTTGCTTGTGTGGTGCATTAGCTGGGGAGTTTTCTGCACTGCCGGAATCTGTTCAGTTGCAAGTCAGTGGATTTTTTCAGGAACAACACAATTGGATTTGTCAGCAAATATCCTTAGGTATTAACAACAACGAATTTGCTACAGGTTTAGATGCAAATGCCACGGCAACATGGGTACTGAGTTGTTTGCAAGGTGCGCTATTGGTTAGACGTGCCGGTGGAATAACAACGTGTGTGGAAGATGCTGTATTAACGATTAAAAACTATTTACGAATTAGTTAATGAAGTGATTCTGGGTTTCGAAATCAGCCACTGTTATAGAGCGACTCCAGGGTGATTTTAGTCGCAAAAGGGTTAATTTTTCTTCCAAATATAGGAAGTTTCCAACATAAAAAACGGCCTCGTACAGTGAGGCCGTTTTAGACTGCGATTCTGTTGTTTTAACAATGTCGGTTTTAAAAATATCCGTGTTAAAAAATATCTGATTAGAATTTGTAGCCAGCAGAAATTGTCCAAACGTAAGGATCAATATCGATATCGGAGCTGATGACGGTACCGTCGTCAAAAGTAATCTCTGCTTCGGTTTCGATATTAATGTAGCGCACAGAAGCATTTACTAACCATTTGTCATTAATGTGGTAGTCAAAACCAACTTGCAACGCAAGACCAACAGAATCGTCTAGCTCTACATCACCGCCGGTTAAGCCCGCAATAGCTTCCAGTGCAGTCGCTGCTTCAGAATCAATGTCTTCATCGAAGAAAATAGTGTAGTTGATACCAGCACCAACATAAGGCTCAAACGCACCTAGACCGTCGAAGTGATAAACCAAACTTAAAGTAGGTGGTAATTGTTTTGCTTCAGCAACGCTGATACCTGACAATTCGCCTTCGCCGTTAGCATCGTGAGTGAAGGGAGTTGATGCCAGTAACTCAAGACCTAGGTTTTTGCTGAAGAAATACTCCAAGGTCAAACCGAGTTGCGTATCGTCTTCAACGCTAAGTTCAGAAGTGCCACCACTCAATGATAGAGTTTGACCGTTGATAGCAACATTATCGCTAGAGTCATCCGGATCAACAGTGGTAATACCAGCGCGAAATACGATATCTCCTGCTTCGTATGAGAAAGCTAAAGGAGACAACATCAAAGCAGAAAGTGCGGCGGTACAGGTTAAAAGTTTGGATGCTTTTCTCATTGGGGTATTCTCTTGTTCGTTTCTAATTGGCTGCGAGATTAAAGGAAAACGTCTAGCTATTTTTGATTTAAATTAATTTTTGATTTTATGAGTTGCTTAAAACAGCTTCTTTTTCGAGTAAATTACGAATTAAATTTATGCAATTAATGTAGATCAAATTTTCGGTACTAAACTGTGTGCCCGTTATACGGTTTCTGTATGTAAGGATTTGTTAATGTAAGCTGGTGTTTTAATTTCTTCTTAAAAACCGTCGTTCGGGTTTTGAATATTGAGTTTTATCGAAGCAGTCATTCCTATGTATCGCTTGTCGCTTTGCTATTCCCAGACCTGTATCCATAGAGCCAGAGCTCTTAAAATTAAAAGCCTCGCAATTTCATTACCGATAAGTTGTTGAAAAAGCCAGAGCCCAGCAAGTTGAATTTTCTTTGCTCGATTTTTGAGTAAATCAACTTAGCTAAATCGTTGGTGCTTTAATCAGAAATGACTTAATTAGAGGCTCTAATGGTTTTTAATTGTAGAACGTATTTTCAATGCTACTTTAATTAAGACAAAAAAATTAAACATGCATCTTTAAAGTAGGTATTTGTTTTACGAACAAATACCCATAAGAAACTAAGGGAAGCTCTGATTAACTTAGAGTTTCTCGCGACACAAGGATGTGTCGCCAATTTCAAGAACTGTAAGTGATTGAAATTGTGAAGAAATTGGAAATCACATTTTCAATTTCTTCCCTCTGATTAAATCATGGATGAGTTAATCAGAGGTTCTTAAGGTTAATAGACGTATTTTTTTAAAACCAAAATTAGAGGCTGTTAAATCACGAAGCTTTAATTAAAGATTCTCATACCGAGAACGTCATGCTTTAACAGCAAACTTTCAAGTCGTCGGATGGTCTTTTATGCAGTTTTGGTTGCTGGCAAGAGAGATAGCCAATTGTTGTAAATTGTATTGTTTACTTGTCAGTATTTTTGTTAATTCATAAAGCTAACAGCTCAGTGATTTCATTGAGCTTATAATGAGGAAGCGCTATGCAGTTTTTACATACCATGATTCGTGTGTCTAACCTTGACACGTCTTTAGATTTTTTCTGCAACAAACTGGGCCTTGTTGAAGTTCGCCGAATGCAAAGTGAACGCGGACGATTCACGCTCGTTTACTTGTCTGCACCTAATGATCTTGAGTCTGCAAAAAACACCGACGCTCCTTTACTTGAGTTGACCTATAACTGGGACCCTGAAGTGTATGGTGAAGGTAGAAATTTCGGTCATGTTGCCTATCGTGTGGAAAATATTTACGAGTTTTGTCAGAAACTGCTGGATAACGGCATAACAATTAATCGTCCACCCCGAGATGGCCACATGGCATTTATTCGCTCGCCCGATAATATTTCTATCGAACTATTGCAAAAAGGCGAGCCTCTAGAGGTTCAAGAGCCTTGGGCGTCTATGGAAAATATTGGTCATTGGTAATCAATATTATTTTCGATGTTTATTTTAATCTCTAAATTTAAGGTGTTGGTCGCATTTTTGCTGACTACCTTGAATAATAATCAAAGCCGCTCTTCTGTTTGTGTTTTAATTGCGTTTAATTGTCTGTACATAAACTTTCAGGAACGTCAAATAAGTTTTTTATGATTAGATGACTTGGGCAATTTCTACGGCAGGTTATTTAGCTATAAGGAAATGTCATTAATTTGATTATTAAATTTTATGTTGGTGAGTTTGACGAAATTAGACGGTTTTGCTGGTTGCGCTAGTGAGCAAGTTTAATAAATTTGTAATTTAAAATTGCTCCGGTTTTCGAAGTATCACTCTATTTCGAGTATAGGCAACTCTGATTAACCCAGAGTTGCCAACGGCACAAGGATGTGTCGCCAATTTCAAGAAAGGTAAGTGGTTGAAATTGTGAAGAAATTAGAAATCGTATTTTCAATTTCGCTCCTGTGATTAATTCATGGATGAGTTGGTCAGAGTGTCCTATAAAAGAATGTCCTATAAATTAGTGTCCAAGTTTTGTGTAGGATTATGCAAAAGATTGGACTCTGGATTACATCTTAGATTGAACTTTGCGCAGAGTTTTAAAGAGTGAGGTCATGCAGAGCGATTCGCTACTTAAAGTGTTTCGTTTTATGTGCTGTGGCTTATATCTGGCTCATATAGGGTTTTAGCTACTTTGGTTTTTAATTCGAAAATTAAATTACTAGCTGGTATTTTTTTGAGAATCTTTGACGGTGTCAGTCGACAATTAAAATTCCGAAAATGTTTTTGCTCGGTTGGAGTTTTGGCGAATAGTTATATCGACCTGTCAATAATTTAAGGTATTAATGAAAAAATATGCTCTGCATCACATTTTGAGCTTTGTGTCAGGGGATTTGTAAAAATTTTTTCTATAACTTTGAATTAAGGTAATCAAAATATATTGTTGTAATTCCAATTGGTTAGTATCTGTTACGATAAAACCATTTCTCGGTTTATAGACTAGAATGGCAATGTGTTGTGCCTGAGAGTGTTAAGCCAAAAGAAATTACGGTAGGCGAGCTTGATTACCAAGCTGTGGATGATCATCTAAAAAGGAATTTGTTTGATTTATCACGGTTATCCATCTGAGATTACTTTTTGCGGTAATTCTGAAGGTTTATCTCGGTAGTCGACGAATACGTTTATATCAACAATGCGCGTTGCGCCTAACTAAGTGATGTGATGAAGAGAACTATTCAGTTGCTCGGCTTTAACAAAAACGACGAAATGGTTTTTACAAGCCTCCTTTCGTTACTTTCCAATAAAACTGAACATCAATGGGATGTCGTGCCCGTTCGTTCGGTTCCTGCCGAAGTTTTAATCGTTGATGTAGATTCTATTGAAGGTGCGCAGTTTATTAAAAATCAAACTGCCTCTAGGCAAAAGATCATACACTTCGGCCATTTTGATGGGATTGGCGGTTTGGAGCTTCGTCTGAACAAGCCAATGCGCGCCGCCGGTATTCTGAGGTGTTTAGCCGAGGTTTCGAAACAACCTAATGTCGAGACTCGCAGTGAAACACGAGTCCCGCCGGTAACTGTTGCTTCTCCAGAGCCAATTGGTGTTACAACCGGATACCGATTGAAGCGTTGGCCAGAGCCGTCCATCTTGAAAGAAACGCCAGGAGCGACCCGAATTTGTGCCATTATGCTTAAGCGCGTAGTGTCTGTGGATGAAATTTCGGAGATGGCTGGAATCAACACAGAAAATGTTCATCAGTTCATTACGAATTGTAGTAAGCGCGGGTATTTGGACATTAAACAACGGGTTGCGCAAATGACAACTAAAGTTACCGAGCCGCCTAAGCGTCGAGGTAATCCAATTCTAGAGAAATTGCGCATGAAGTTTGGAGTAAGATCCAGTGTCTGAACTCAAATTGGTCATCACCGGCACGGCGGGTGTTGGCAAGACAACAGCGATCCAATCCTTAAGTGATAGACCACCCATAGCGACCGAGTCTGAGACTACCGATGAATTGTCGGAAATTAAAAGTACAACAACCGTCGCTTTTGATTTTGGAGAAATATACTTAGACGATGGTAATGTCGTGCATGTATACGGCACGCCGGGTCAAGAGCGATTTAGGCACATGTGGGAAATTGTCGCCGAAGGGGCGATTGGTTTTATTATTCTGGTAGATTCTTCTCGCGACGATCCTGTTGCTGATTTGAAAATGTACATTGATAATTTCAAGACGTTTATTGATGAAACCAGCGCCGTTATTGGTGTAACCCGCATAAACGAATTTAATGGTCAGTGCATTGAAGATTTGTACTGTTTTTTAGAGAAAGAAGCGCTATTTTACCCGATTATGGCGGTGGACCCGCGAGATAAGTCGGATATGAGTCAGCTCATGCTATCATTGCTGGCTATGTTGGAATATGGGTGAAATATGACCGATAAAAAACAGATCGTTATCAAAAAGCAAGTAGTTGATGATAGTTTGGCTAATTTGCTAGAGACCAGTAAGGGTATTTACGCTGCGTTGCTTTCAAGCACAGACGGCCACGCTTTAGCAAAGAAAGCTGTGGATGAGCTGTCAGATGCACGACTTGCGGCGATGACTAGCTCTTGTTTAGCATTGGGTGAAAAAATTGCCATCGAGGCTCAGCAGGTGGGATGTAATTTTGTCATCATCCAAAACACCAATGGTTTTTTGGTTATGCGCCGTGTGGGTAAAAAATTAGTTATTACCACCTTGGCAAATAACAACGTGAATCTAGGGATGGTAATTTCGGCAACCAATGTTGCTGCTGAAAACCTCGAAAAAGAAATTAGAGTTTAAAATAACCCTAATTTTGGTAAATTTAAGGATATTGATTTCGCTAAAACTGGAATCAATTGTAAATTGAACTAAAATTAAACAAATAATTTACGGCAGATGCCGAATTGATGCGGATTGCTTCGCGTCGACTGGAGATTATAGCTATGAGTAAACTGGATACTGCTTGTCAACAATTGGTTGCCGATGTAAGTGATGCGCTTGGCGCCGCTATTGTCGATCTTTCTTCTGGTTTGTTGTTGGCAGCTCACCACAATGTTCCTTACTTCACCCAAAGTTATTTAGATGCGGTTGCGGCAGCAGCAGTAGATATGTTTCGTGGTAAGAATGTAAGCACGGTAGAAACCCTGCTTTCAAACCAGCGCGGTACAGCCGTTACCAATTCCATTAAAGAAGTACAAATGAGTACCGATCACACTTACCATTTCATGAGTATTGTTCCTGGTAAGGAAAACTGTTTAATGGTTTTGATTACTGGTCGTAAAGCAAACTTGGGTATGGGTTGGTCTGCACTTCGCACCGCTTTACCGGTTGTATCTCCTCTTTGCCCGTAATGCAGATCTGGTAATTTCCAAATTACCATAGCTCTAAGTTGCTTTTATTCGGGTTCGTGAGTGCTATTACCGTTTTGGGGTAATATATTTTATGGTTCACGAGAGCTGCAACTAACGATTAAGCCTGTAGTTTGCTACAGGCTTTTTTATTGCCTCAAATTTTTGATTTCTTTAATTTGGCAACAATGATCACGGTTATAAAATCTCTTTGCTATTAAAATACCTTATAGAATTTAAGGGATATTCAGTAGTCCACTAATAATAATTTATAACTCTACGACTCGTGTATTTAGGGAAATATTTATGACTGTTCTTCTGGAATCATTGTCTGGCGAGCGATTTTTTTCTGAAGCAGATATTTTCAGTGCGTTTAAAAACCCAGTCATCTTAAAAAGTAATGCCGAATTTACTGGGCGTCCAGCTACGCATCTATTTGTTGGCGATGGCTGTATTGTGAAATTGCGAACAGATTTTGTATTTCGCGATGTGGATGTGTTACGTAAGGCGCAATCGGCCAAAGATCATGAGCTGAAATTATCGGTACATCATCCCAGCAAAACTTGGTTTTATACGACCTTTAATGATGAATTGGTGGTTGGGAGTATTACCCAGCAATTAAAACCCCTGCACACACTGATTCCAGCGTTGCTGCCTAAAGATTGGCGAGCCGTTAGTGCAATTTTTAAAGCATTTTTTTTGCTGTATTTTTCTACCGCTCGCGATTTTGATAGCCGCTTGGACGAAGGGCTTTCTAATTTTGGCTTAGATGAAAATAATCGCTTATTTTATGTTGATGATGACGTTTATAAGTGGGATCAGTTTACAAGTTTTATTAATCTTTATGTGGTTTGGATTCGGCAGTTAAATTTTCCCAATCCTGAGTTTTGGGGTGAAGTTACCGATCATCTGGTCTCGTCGTTGATGACAGTTTATAACTCAGCCCATATGGTGCAGGTTGTTTATTCTCAATTTAGAAGTTTGACGGCAATTAATGAATTAGAAAAAAGTTGTTTAGAAACTACGTTAAATCATCTCAGTGCCGGTGTAAAAGCATCGATTCATCGAATTACCCCGAATGTCGCTTCTGTTCCGTCTAATGACACAACCCTATCAACCAATTCTCAGAAAAAATCGGTATCGGAAACATCAGAAGCTGTACCGATTACTAACGTGCAGGTTGCAAAACACTATGACGGCCAAACTTCGCCGTTATCCCGTTTGGCTGTTTTAGATGCGCCTAAATTTGCCATTCTGGCCGATATTCATGCTAATGCCTCGGCTCTTGAAAAAGTCTTAGCTGAGCTAAAAGCGAAAAATATTAATCAGATTTTAATTTTGGGGGATTTGGTTGGTTACGGGCCACACCCAAATGAATGCCTAGATATCCTCTCTCAGTTGGATTGCGTGTCAATCAAAGGTAATCATGATTATGGTGCTGCCACAGGGGATTTTTCTCGCGGCTTTTCTAATTTAGCGCTGTGGTCGATCAAATGGACCCATGAAGCTATAGATGCAACACGTCGCCAGTGGTTGAATCTTTTAGAACCGGTTTTTTATCAAGATTCTTGGATGGCGGTTCATGGTGCTCCAATCGATAAATACTTTTTTTATGCGTATGTTTATCAAATGACGTATCAAGCCAACTTAGATTGGCTAAAAGAACGCAATTTGGATTTCGCCTTTCACGGTCACAGTCATATTCAAGCTAATTTCGCTCATTCTAATCAATCTGGACTCGGCAAGGTCGCAGGTAGAGAGCAGCGTTTGCAGGATTTTCAACAAGCGTTGTTGTGTCCGGGATCTGTTGGTCAACCTCGGGGTGGTGATGTTAGAGCGGAATATGCCATCTATGATCAGCAACATAAAATCATTGAATTCTGCTCCATCGATTACGATATTGAACGCACGGTTTCAGATATGCGTAGACTGAATTTCCCCTCGGCTCTTTATGAGCGGCTAATGCAAGGTAAATAAACGTTATTAGTATTAATTTTTGAAACCGTAAGACTAAGTTAAAAAAAGTCTTAAAGTTGTGTTTTTATGAGGCGGAAACATTTTGCCGCCTATTGCCGCTTGATCTAAAATTAACCTACAGAAACCTCCGATTAACCCATCCATCATTTGATCAGAGGACAGAAATTGACAATGCGATTTCCAATTTCTTCACAATTTCAATGACTTGCCGTTTTTGAAGTTGGCGACACTTGCTTGTGTTGCTGGAAACTCTAGGTTAATCAGCGTTTCCTATAAAAAACTACGTGCTGCTTTGTGTCGTTGATGAACACTCGCAAAGTGATTAATAAATCTTAGGATTAATATTGGTTACGCTATGTTTGAACCCGGTAATCTTTCTCGTCCCATAAGCACATTGCGTGAAGTAAACCCGCAGCGAGTCAGCGGTGACGCAATTTCGGCTGCATCGAGAGGCCTTCGTTCGTCCTCCGAAGACCTGCAAGCCAATGCTCAAACCATCTCTCGTGCTAATACAACGTTTTCTGTGGTTCCGCCCACTTCCGAGCTCGATTTCGCTCGACAAGATCGTCCTGTTACCGAAACGGATATCAACCAAGCTCTAATTGAGCAGCGGCAAAATCAGCAAGTGTTCAATGCTTCTGCGGAGGTAATTTCTGTCGCTAATGAAAATACGGGCCGATTTATCGATATTGTTGCCTAGTGAGAGCACTTTCGGGTTCAGATTCGGTTTGTTTTAATAAAAAAGGGGATCTCCAATTATTTGAGCATCGTTTGTTGTAGGTGGTTGTTATGAATATTCAGCCTGCCAATCCCGTTATTTTTGGATCATCAAATCTACAGAATTCCTCGATCCAGCCCTTATCTCAAGTTCCAGAAGTGGCAACTGACAGTACCACTCTTGCTCCTATCCAGCAGCCTGCACTGACTAATAGAAACTCCCTGCAACCGGATCGTAGTAATGCCAATGTTCGTGGCAGAATTTCAGAGAGAAGCGATACGGGTTCAACGAGTCCGTCTGAATTATCGACGTCTGAAACTTCCGATGATGAACTTGAAACCGAGACCAGTGACGAAAGTGGTGAGTTCAGCAGTGTTCGATTTACCGAACAAGAGTTGGCCACACTGAGAAAACTTAAGGCCCGAGATTTAGAAGTAAGAACTCATGAGCAGGCCCATCAAGCCGTTGGTGGCAGATACGCCAGCGCTCCAACTTACGAGTACGAACGCGGCCCGGACGGGACCAATTATGCAGTTTCTGGAGAGGTAGCTATTCAATTGCCGAATCAGTCTGCCAGCGCTCAAGAGGTCATTCGTCAAGCTGACCAAGTTATTCGAGCGGCCTTAGCGCCTGCGGAACCTTCTGCGCAAGATCGACAGGTCGCGGCTCAAGCTACGCAAGCTAAAGTGGAAGCTACTCAGCGACTGCAAGAAGAGCAGCAGCAACAGCAGGGCAATGATTCGACTGCCCAATCATCCAGTTCGCAGAGCGAGCGCGCTATCGAGCGATTTGTTGAAAACTCAGGTTTTGATGAGATCGCAATCGGTGAAATCATCTCAGCAGTAGCCTAGTGATCTCTGATTACCGGCAGATATTGCACCTCTGAATCGTACACAAGAAAAGCATATTTCTTTATACCGGCTTACAATCCACTGTAAAAAACGTGTTTTCTTGGTATAAAGGTCAAGATTTTTCTTGGTTACTCTTCCCACACCCATCTCAATGGTTGTCCAAAATCGTCTTTGATTAAAATCTTTTTGGCACGACGTATTTTCTTAGTGGGCGGCTTGATCGGTTTTTTACGACTTTCAATGGCGGCAATTTCGTCGTTGACCATGGTTCGTGCTTCTGGTGGTTTTGAACTGGACATAGATTTGAAGGGATTTACCCCAAAAAACTGGCCAGACTCTCCTTGCGCATGTTCTCTAACTTCTCCACCAGCACTGATGTATTGGCTGATTTGCTGTTCTATTTCAGCTCTTATTTCAGATTTGGTTTTTGGTTTTTCCTTCATAGGCTCAGTTCAATGCACAAGCTTTGGGGCGGTTAAGGGTGATTGTTGTAACTTAAGATTAGCTGGAGCTGATTGGTTCAGCATAGTGTTGCTTGGTGCTTAAGTGTATCTCCTTAGCTGAAAAATCTACTAGTATCAAGTGCCATATTTTTGTCAGTTTCTTTTTTGATCAGCGAGTTTAAAGACTGCTGTAAAAGCTCATTAGGCAATTTATCCACAAATTACACTCAGCATTACTCACAAATTTGGTTGAAAACTTTCTGCAAATTTTTCATTTTCGCGATCTTTGACAAACTTTTGTAGGTGGTCTACGAAATTGACTGTCAAAAAAGCTACATATTTAACGTATTGTTTTTAAAGAATATGTTTTTATTTTTAAGCATATTGTAATAACTTGATCAACGCGACAAGTTTGATTTTTAAGCTCATGTATCAGTTTTATGCCGAGGTTTTCCACAGTTTAGAAGATTTGTACGACAAGTCTTTCAAATCAGGCTGTGAATAAAGTGTTGATTAATCTTTCGAGAATTATTGTCAAGCGAATATGTTGATATTTCATAGAAATCCGTTGCTATTTCAGGCTTAAGGAAAGCACATTTCTATAACATGTGCCGAGTGGCAAATGTTTATTTGATGGTTGATTCGGTATTCTTCGATTTAAAGTTTTGATACCGCGTATTTTCTTTGGGGGCGTTATGAGGTTTTCGATTAGTCGTTTTGTGCTACCTGCATTGGTGTTATCAATGTGCTCTGAGCTTGTGAATGCGCAGGCGATAACGCATTGGTATTTTGGAGCGTCGGTTGCAAAGACCTCTTATGATCTTGAGGCGAGCGATTTTTCGAGAGGTTTTTCGGGCGGTGAAGAGACTTTTCAGTTTGTTGGTGAAGACCAAGACGATACGGCTTTTCAGATAGTTTATGGGTATCAATTCAGTCGATACTTAGCGTTTGAAGGTTCTCTCTTTGATTATGGTGAATACGATCGCGAGGGCAGTACGGTATTCTCTGACGTTGTGGTGGTGGATTTTCTAGGCAACACCACAACCGTTGACGGGACTGGAACGGTGCAGGCATCCATTAAGCACCGGGGTTTTGCGGCCGCTGCTTTGGGAATTTGGCCGATTTCCCAGAATTTTTCCTTAAAAGGTAAATTAGGAGTGAGTTTTATTTCCTCCGATGTTGATGTTTCGACAACTTTTAACGTGCCAGCATTCACCTTGGGTGGTGTTGATTTCCCAGCGACTGTAATTGTTGGCAGAGAAGAGCCGGATGATTCTCAAGTAGCTCTGAACTTAGGTATTGAGGCTGAATATCGCTGGAATAAAGATTGGAGTGTTACAGCCTTTTTTGAACGTAACTTAGATGTTGAAGCGGATTTCGTTTCTGAAGATACCGACCTAGATTTGGTGGGTATTAAGCTTTTGTATCATTACTAGCTTTTGTGCCGTTACTGATTAACAAAGGTTTTCCAGAACGCAGCCAAAATAGGATGTGTTAAGCGTTTGTTTAACGCGAAGACTCCGACATCAAATTGCCCGATGGGTGATGGTGTCGGAATTTTCTTAACTTGTTCTCGCAGGGGGCTGTTCTCTAAAACAATCTCAGGGACAATACCTGTCCCAAATCCCAATGCAACCATACTCACTATTGCTTCATTTCCAGCTACCTGCGCATAGATTTTGGGCTTGATTTGCATTTCCCTAAACCATGCGTCGCTGGTTTCACGGGCGAGCCCTTCCATCGACAAGATCATAGGAGTTTTTTGCCAATTAAAATCGCCGTCAATGCCTCTCTCACGACCATCATCATTGCGGGAAATGGCCACCAGTGGGGTGGTTTGAATTTTTTTAAACTGTATTCCCGTTGGTAGATTTTTGGGGCACGCGGCAATAGCGATATCTTCTTGTTCAGACCTGATTCTGGCAATTCCTTGAGCGGGATCACCGGTATTGAGCTTGATTTCGACCCCTTGATGCTCCTGGCGAAACCCCTGCAAAATTTCGTACAAAAAACTATAACTTGCCGTTACCGAACAAAAAACCTTGAGCTCACCCACCAACTTTGACTGCTGATCGAGTAAGTTTTCTTTGACGGTATGCCAATCATTTAAAGCCGTGCGGGCGTATTTCTGAAAAAGTTGACCTTCCGGTGTGAGTGAGACACTGCGTTTATCTCGTAAAAATAATTGTACGCCGAGAGAATCTTCCAGTGCTTTGATGCTTCTACTTAATGCTGAAGGACTTAAATGGCAAATTTCGGAGGCTCGCGCAAAGTGTAAGCATTCACTTAGCGTTAAAAAATGACTCAGTGTTCTGGTATCCATAAATGAACGTCTTGTGTGCGGGAGATCTGAATAAATTCTTGTAGTGCAGAAAACGCAATATTGAACTGATAATAATTCATTTCCTGCAACAGATTCTAGAGGCTACACTGTGCGGGTTATTTACAGTTTTATCGGTTGTTGCGTTGAGGCAACAACTCAGTCTTATTATTTCGGATTTTTACCATGCAAATTTATTACGACAAAGATTGTGACCTTTCCATTATCCAAGGTAAAAAAGTAGCCATCATTGGTTACGGCTCACAAGGCCATGCTCATGCTTGCAACCTAAAGGATTCAGGCGTTGATGTAACAGTAGGTCTTCGTTCTAACTCTTCTTCCGTTGCTAAAGCAAAAGCTCATGGTTTAAAAGTAGCGGAAGTAGAAACCGCAGTAGCTGGTGCTGATCTGGTTATGATTCTAACCCCTGATGAGTTCCAAGGCGCTTTGTACAAAGACGTGATCGAGCCAAATATCAAACAGGGCGCTACCATGGCATTTGCTCATGGCTTCGCGATTCACTACAACCAAGTAGTTCCTCGTGCTGATCTTGACGTCATTATGATTGCGCCAAAAGCGCCGGGTCACACGGTTCGCAATGAATACGCAAATGGCGGTGGTATTCCAGATCTTATCGCCGTATTCCAAGACGCTTCTGGTCGTGCACGCGAATTGGCGCTTTCTTACGCCTCTGCTATTGGCGGTGGTCGTACTGGTATCATCGAAACTACCTTCAAAGACGAAACCGAAACCGATTTGTTTGGTGAGCAAGCGGTTCTTTGCGGTGGTTGTGTCGAGTTGGTTAAGGCAGGCTTCGAGACATTGGTTGAAGCGGGTTACGCTCCAGAAATGGCATACTTCGAGTGTTTACACGAATTGAAATTGATTGTTGATTTGATGTACGAAGGCGGTATCGCCGACATGAACTACTCAATTTCAAATAACGCAGAGTACGGCGAATATGTAACTGGCGAAGAAGTGATCAACGATCAATCTCGCGCTGCTATGCGCAAAGCTCTAAAACGTATCCAAAGTGGTGAATATGCAAAAATGTTCATTGCAGAAGGTGCTGCCAACTACCCGTCTATGACTGCTCGCCGTCGTAATAATGCGGCTCACGGTATCGAAGTCGTTGGTGAAAAATTGCGCTCTATGATGCCTTGGATCACTTCTAAGAAGATCATCGATAAGAGCAAAAACTAAGTTATTTGTCTTTACTGCTCAAAAACAGATTGGTTTTTGTTGTAAAAATGAATAAAAAAAGCGCGGCCTTGGTCGCGCTTTTTATTTTATGTCCCTAATGAAAACGCTATCATCTTCGCCTCAATTTTCTCTATGGACAATTTTGGTGACGCAAGAACAAACCCCTCAAGACAGCCCAATATCCAATGCTCAAGAAAAAGGTTCGGAGCAATCAACTCAATCAGTTGATTTGGAATCGCGAATTCCAGTTGATGAGCATATCGAAGAAGTTCAGGTTGACGGTGTAAAAGTTCGTCACCGAGGCGTATACCTACTGCCTAATTTATTTACCACGGGCGCGTTGTTTAGTGGTTTTTACGCAATAATTGCAGCCACCCAGCAACAATTTGAAGCTTCTGCGATTGCTATATTTGTGGCAATGTTGCTCGATGGCTTAGATGGACGTATTGCTAGGCTTACCAACACGACCAGTGATTTTGGTGTGCAGTACGACTCTATGTCGGATCTCGTTTCCTTTGGTGTTGCACCGGCGATGATCGCCTTTAACTGGTCGCTGGTTGAGCTCGATAAGTTCGGCTGGGCGGTTGCTTTTGCCTATGTCGCTTGTGCAGCGTTAAGGTTGGCGCGATTCAACACCCAAGTTGCCGTTGTCGATAAAGGTGTATTCATTGGTTTGGCGAGTCCCACCGCTGCTGCACTTGTGGCGTCTATGGTCTGGTTGGCTCACGATATAGAGATGACAACTTCTGTTGCCATCATCTCTGCCGTTGTTGTTTTGTTTTCTGCGCTATTGATGGTTTCCAATATTCATTACCAAAGTTTCAAAACCATCGATCTCAAAGGGCGTGTTCCTTTTGTCGTGGTTCTTGGGTTGGTTTTAGTGTTTGCGGTAATAGCAATTGCGCCCTCAAAAGTACTTTTTTTGATCTGTGGTGCTTATGCTTTATCCGGTCCTGGTGGTCGTTTGATCAACTTTCTAGGGATTCGGAAAAAAAAGTAAAAAAAGCGTTTTTATGTCTTGCCAGACCTAGAGCCATTACGTATAGTTCGCGCCCTCGTCACCGAGGATGTGCAGAAAGTTGATCTAAAAAAGACTTTTTGAATATCAAAAACGTTTGAATTTCATTTGAAAGACTTAAACGTTTGGTGTTGAGGTTCTGGCAAATTTCGAAGTGATTTTTAAGATAAAAAGAGCGACGAAAAAAACTTGAAAAAAG
>CALMJT010000170.1 GCA_937864365.1 uncultured Alteromonadales bacterium
TACCGTTCTTGAAATTGGCGACACATCCTTGTGTCGCGAGAAACTCTGGTTAATCGGAGTTTCCTATAAATTGATTTGATGGTTTCATAATTAATTAAAGAATAGAATGTAGTTAAATTCTATACCCTTCTTCTAATAAAACCTGCTTTACTACTGGTCTTTGTTTCATATTTTCGTAGTGTGATATGCACTGTTGCGGCATTTCGATATTGGTTCTATCTGCCCAGAATTCCACGTAGAAGAGTGCCGCATCTGCGATGGAGAATTGTTCTGTTACAAACGGTCCTTTTATGGTTTTTGCTAGGTATGCAAATCCCTCCGATATTATTTTCTCGGCCTGATTTTTTAAGATGATCTTTTGTTCATCAGTATTGATTTGATCATTTAGGAAATATTTTTCTGGAGTGAAAATTCGTGTAAATCCTGAGCCGTGAAGAGTGTGAACGCATAAGTTCATTATTTCCATAACTTTTAGCTGTTCATTTAGGTTTTCTGGAAGGAGTTTTTTTGCTGGGTTGGTTTGTGCTAGCCACCAGGCGATAGATTCAAACGAGGTGAGGCTGGTTCCATCGTCTAGCACTAGCGTTGGTATGGTGCCTCGTGGATTTATAGCTCTGTATTGTTCGGTATGTTGATCACCTTTAGGCAGATTTACGATATTGGCAGAAAAGATCAGTTCACATTCTTCCAGTAGAATATGAATGCCTGTGGTACATGAACCCGGTGCCATATAGAAATTCAACATGTTAAAACCTTGTTAATAAATTGAAAATTTTATTTTTCAGGAAGAATACCTTCCTGCCTTAGACGAGATTTAAATTTTTTCATGACTGGTCGTGAAATTTGCGTTTCCGCGAGTACACGTTTTTCGTAGATTTCGAGAATTTTCTCCTCAGAGATTTCCTCTTTGCGAAGCTCTAAGAATGGTTCGATAAATTCGTGGTAGCTGTGATCTAAGTACAATCCTTCTTGGTTTTTAACAGCAATGTAGAACGATTGCATAATAATTTTTTCGTTACTGGGCATCTTGCATTTACCGTCTAATATTTTAAGCATCACAGCGGTTGCACAATCAATTTCTGCGGGCGTGAGAATATTATTGTTTGTCCAATGTGTAATCCTTTCATCCACAAATTTTTCAATCATAGACTTTGCCACGTTATAATCATGTATTACCGTTAAAGAGATGTCAGTAGATATGCCCACCTGCAACCAGGCCGTCTTGTTATCGTGATCATTTTTTTAATGATAGCTATTTTGGCTGGCAGCCGATTTAATTACAGCCGCTTGCAATCGCTGTACCTAGAGATTTATATATTTATTCTTTATGACTTCAAAAAGCGGCATGTTTATTGATGTATATTTGCATTAGGTTTTGATGAACGTTCTAAGAACTAAATATTTTTTAACTGTGTCGTAGTTTTTCTAAGTACTAATTGAATTCCGTTAAAATCTGAATTCTTGGTAAATAAGCATTGTTGTTTGATTCAATATGAATATTACTGGAGGTTGAAATGACGAAATATACCGAAATTACAGTAGCTGAGGCTAAGGCTATTATCGCGAATGATAACCCGTTGATTCTTGATTCTAGAGATGCACATTCTTTTAAAGAAGGGCATATAGACGGTGCAATGCTGGCACACGATGGGCTTACCGAGCAGTTAATTAAGAAAAAGCAGTTTCAGCAGCCAGTGTTAATTTATTGCTATCACGGTAACAGTAGCAAGGATCTGGCGGAGTTCTTTGGCAGTATTGGTTTTAAAACCGTATACAGCATGGCTGGTGGTTACACGGCGTGGAAAAAATTAGAAGAGGCAGCTTAATTGCTGCCTTTTTACGTTAACGCTTTAAAATGAGCGTTTAGAGCGTGCGTAGCTTAGTCGTTAAAGGTTTAAATCAAAGTCGCCAGAAATACTTTGTAACCAGGCATTAACACGTTGCTCGGTTAAATTAGCTTGGTTGTCTAAATCCAGTGCTAAACCCACAAATTTGTCGTCTACAAGCGCTTCTGAGTGATCAAACTCATAACCTTCGTTTGGCCAGGCGCCCACAATTTTTGCACCACGCTCATTGAAGAATGTATAGAGCTCCATTAGGGCATCAACAAATTCTTCTGAATAGCCAACTTGATCGCCAAGGCCGTATAAAGCAATGGTTTTACCGGTGAAATCAATATCTTCAATTTGCGGCAAAAATTCCTCCCAGCTCTCGTTTTCGCAATCCGCCGACATTCCTGGTAGCAACCCTTCACCTAAGGTTGGAGTGCCTAAGATTAAAAAATCGTAAGCAGAGAACTCTTCAGGAGTCGCGCGGTTAATGTTGACCGGTTTTTCCATGGTATCATCGTCAAACATTTTTTTTATCATTTTGGCGACTTTACGTGTTTTACCGGTGTCGGTACCAAAGAATAATCCAATGCGAGCCATGGGCGTCTCCTAAAATTTGCGTTAATCAGTGAGTTTTAGTTTCTGAATATGAAATTGCACTATGTATGCCACTGGAAATTTTCACTACTGTTCGCTAATTCTTTGAATATTATGGATTTTTTACTTTTGATATAGATCAGTTGTCATGTTTGCTACAGAGTTCTTAAAATATAATCTTTCTCACTTGTATTGTTCGTGACAAACAGAGTTTTAATACTATTTCTTAAAAACTTATTAAATAAGTTCTATCAATTTTTTGCAGATGAAGGCGAGGATGAAGATAAGGGTGACGCAAACAGGTCTTGGTGACTTATCTAAATAATAGGTAAATAGGTAAATAGGTAAATAGGTAAATAAGTAAATAGGTAAATAAGTAAATAGGTAAATAAGTAAATA
>CALMJT010000171.1 GCA_937864365.1 uncultured Alteromonadales bacterium
GACACATCTGTACCACCACCACGAGCCATATCCGGTCTACCACCGCCCTTGCCACCCACAAAAGGAGCAACGGTTTTGATTAGATCGCCGGCTTTTACTCGCGATGTTACAGATTTAGAGCAACCAGCAATCAAAGTAACCTTATTGTCTTCTTCAGCTAACAAGAGTACGACTGAATCACCCAACTTATCTTTGATTTTATCAACCATTTCACCAAGGGCTTTTCCGTCAACGCCATCAACTTTAGCGACCAATGCCTTAACATTGCCTACAGTTTTTGCCTCAGAAATCAATTGGTCAACACCAGAAGCCGCAAGCTTGCTTTGCAACGCAGATAACGCTTTTTCTAAATCTTTGATTTCAGTTTTAGCAGCAACAATACGATCTACCAAGTTTTCAGGCTTGGCTTTCAATAATTCACACGCTTCTTTTAACTGTTGCTCTTGGGTATCGACCCATGCCAATGCATTAAGACCGGTTACCGCTTCGATACGTCTTACGCCTGCGGCAACGCTAGACTCTGATGTAATTTTCAAAAAGCCAATATCACCGGTGCGAGATACGTGAGTACCACCGCAAAGTTCTACCGAAAAGTTGTCATTACCCATGGTTAATACGCGAACAGAATCACCGTATTTTTCACCGAAGAGAGCCATCGCCCCCATGGATTTAGCGGTTTCCATATCGGTCACTTCTGTACCAACCGCTGTATTACCTTGAATTTGTTCGTTGACGATAGCTTCAATAGTTTTGATTTGTTCGAATGTCACCGGCTCAAAATGGGAAAAATCAAAACGAAGCTTGGTTGAATCGTTTAATGATCCTTTTTGAGATACGTGATCACCCAACACTTGGCGCAATGCAGCGTGTAATAAATGGGTTGCGGAATGGTTGCGAGCGGTTTTTGCTCGAACACTAGAGTCCACCTGAGCAGTTAACGACTGACCCACAGAAATAGAACCCGATAATACTTTGCCGTGGTGTAAGTGATGTGCACCTTGCTTGGTACAATCGATCACTTCAAATTGGTTCTGTGCATCGCTTAAATAGCCACTGTCACCAACCTGACCACCAGACTCGGCATAAAATGGTGTGTGATTAAGAACAACAGAAGCTTCTGTTCCAGCAGCAACACTGTCGACGGTTTGGCCATCAACAATAATGGCCATAACAACGCCTGTTTGCTCTAGATTGCTGTAACCCAAAAATTCGGTGGCGCCATCGAGCTTAATAACATCGCTATAATCAACTTTGAATTGACCAGCAGCGCGAGACATCTCTCGTTGGTTGGTCATTAATTCTTCGTAACGCGCTTCATCAATAGTGATATTTCGCTCACGCGCAATATCTGCCGTTAAATCAAGCGGGAAACCAAAGGTGTCGTACAAGGTGAAAGCAACGTCGCCACTTAGTACATCACCCGATAGCTCCGCCAATGCAGACTCAAGTACAGACATACCTTTTTCGAGAGTTTTGGCAAACTGTTCTTCTTCAGCCAAAAATACTTTTGACACCTGATCTTGAGATTTAATCAGTTCAGGATAAGCCTCGCCCATTTCGGCAACTAACGCAGGCACAAGAGTTGAGAAGAATGCTTCGTTTTGACCCAATTTGTGGCCATGGCGAATGGCTCGGCGCATGATGCGGCGCAATACATAGCCACGACCTTCATTGGATGGCAGCACACCGTCAACCACCAAGAAAGCACACGAACGCAGATGGTCTGCGATTACACGTAGCGATTTGTTGTCTAGGTCTGTGGTATTTGTTGCCTTGGCAGCAGCCTGCAATAAATTTTGGAACAAATCGATTTCGTAATTGGAGTGCACATGTTGCATAACCGCAGACACACGCTCAAGCCCCATACCGGTATCAACACTTGGCGCAGGTAATGAGTGCATTTGACCGTCACTGGTACGGTTAAATTGCATAAATACGATGTTCCAAATTTCAATATAGCGATCACCGTCTTCTTCGGGAGATCCTGGAGGGCCACCCCAAATAGAATCACCGTGATCGTAAAAAATTTCGGTACAAGGACCGCAAGGACCTGTGTCACCCATGGCCCAGAAGTTGTCGGAATTGTATCGACCACCTTTATTGTCACCGATGCGAACGATGCGATCTTTTGGAACACCGATAATGTCCGACCAAATTGAATAGGCTTCGTCGTCTTCGGCATAAACCGTTACCCACAATTTTTCGGTGGGAATATTCAGCCATTGCGAACTGGTTAAAAACTCCCAAGCAAAGGCGATTGCATCATTCTTAAAATAATCGCCAAAACTGAAGTTACCCAGCATTTCGAAAAAGGTGTGGTGACGAGCGGTATAACCGACGTTTTCTAAATCGTTGTGTTTACCACCCGCGCGAACGCAGCGCTGCGAACTGGTCGCACGAGAATAATCGCGTTTATCTTCGCCAATAAACACGTCTTTGAACTGCACCATTCCAGCGTTGGTAAATAGTAACGTTGGATCGTTACCCGGAACTAAGCTAGACGATGGGACAATAGTATGCTCTTTTGACTGGAAGAAATTCAGAAAGGCTTGGCGTATCTCTGCACTTTTCATAGATTAACTACACTATTTGATTCTCGATCATCGATTTGATGTCTGCTAAAGACTGGTCAGTCTCAATAAGTTACACATTGAGCGAAGAAAAGGCGGTAAGTATATAGAAACTCATAGAAAAGACGAGCAAAAGAATGGAAAAATGCTCGCCAAACTGCTGCTTTTAACTCCAATTAGTGTACTTAATCGTAAAACTCGCAGTATCTATTCCATTAATTATTTAACGGCATGCAACAGAGCATTAAGGCAAATATTTACGACTGATCACCGGCACACTAACTCAACTTAGGCATCATCAGAAATATTAATCTTACATTCAACTCAGCAGTGAAATCTTACAAGACCAATTATCCCATCACTTCACGATGTTAATCAGAAGCTCTCGCCCTCAGGAACGAGTTCTGTTTTTACGTAAATTAGAGATTTTCAATATCTGACAATAAGGCGAAAGAATAGGTAATAAGGCGAAAGAATAGGAGCTAAAACGCTAAGAAACCGCGATAAATCCAGCGAACTCATGCTCGATTTAATCGGCATTTACGATATTAAATCGAAGGAATTATTGAATTGATCCGGTCGACCATCAATCTTCCAAAGAGTTTTTTATTACGACTGGTGCTCGTCTAAAAAAACCGAACCAGCTAACCAAGAATTTCGTTGTTGAGCGAACACAGTTATTGAGTGAATACAAAAGAAAAAACACGCAGAACAGAGCTGCGCAGTTATTTTTGATCAGAAACCCAGACCATCGGTCTCGGTATATTTTTTGTTCCCTAAAATATGCAGGTGCAAATGAAACACGGTTTGTCCACCGCCTTCGCCGTTATTGATGATCAAACGAAACGCGTCATCAATTTCGAGCATTCTTGCGATATCACCTGCCTTCAACATTAATTTGCCAAGCAACTCTTTATCTTCGGCTGTGGCATCGGCTAGTTTTGGAATGGGCTTTTTAGGAATCAACAACACATGCGTTGGCGCTTTAGGCGATATATCGTTGATACAAATACAATCTTCGTCTTCGTATATTTTATCAGCAGGGATTTCGCCAGAAATAATTTTGCCAAAAACAGTTACTTCGCTCATGTGACTTTCCGTTCCTTAATCTACGCAACCCAATAACTATGGCAGAAATTCTAAACCATTTAACCCAATGATGGCTTACAAAAACCTTTTTAGATAACCAACATCAAACGTGTTTGGTCTGAGTTTTTAACTGTTCACGATGAGCTTCTTTTTCTTCCTCTGTCAGCTCACGAGCTTCAGACTCTAACATAACAGGAATATCGTCGCGCACAGGGTAAGCCAAACCACTCTGCCAACACACGAGTTCGTTGGACTCTTTCTGATACTCCACCGGAGCCTTACTGACCGGGCATGCAAGAATCGCCAACAGTTTTTTATCAATCATAAATAACGCCTAAGCACATAAAACATTGCGGGCAACTTTACTCTTTTGCCACTTCATTTTCCATAGGGCCTACTAACAACTCGGGATCAACCTTACGCCCAAACCAGTTCATGCGCCAATCCAGATGCGGGCCTGTCGCGCGCCCAGAAGAACCCACTTCGGCAATTTCTTGACCTGCTTGGATTTCATCCCCTTCAGATACCAAAATTTTACTCAAATGAATAAAAGATGATGATAAACCATGGCCATGATCGACAATTAGCGTACCGCCGGAATAAAACATATCGGAATGCACGAGTCGTACAATGCCGCCAACTGGGGCTTTTACTCGTGTACCGGTAGGTCGGGCAATATCCAGTCCATAATGAGGACGCTTGGGAACCCCATTGTAAACGCGCTGACTGCCATACACACCGGTAATAGGACCGGTTAGTGGCCAGCTGAATTCGTCGTGAAAATACCCAAGATCGGAGTAATGATTTCTCGCAGCCCACACCATGGCGGCCTCTTTGCGTGAACGCGCTACTTGGTCGGGATTTGGAGTCACCGTTTCTTGAGGGACACCTTCAATTTTTTGAATTCGGTATTCACGCTGTGCAACGGAGACCTTATGAATAGCTTCTTTATCTTCTGATACCACGCGAAATTCGATGGTGCCGGGCTCGTCACGGTCTAAACCAACAATAAAATTACCCTGTTGATCGAGCTTTAGTTTGCGTCCATCAAAAAATACTTGCTCACCGGGCAAAGCCTTACCAAATACTAGAGCCCCTTGTTGTAGAGGGGTGATTAACTCAAACGCCAATACCACATGCGTGAACAGACTCGCACAAGCAGCCACACCCAATCCAATAAGCTTATAAACCATGTGTTTTCTCATTGAGCATTCAAATTTATTAGTGGATTTTATCTTATAACCACACTCTAAAAATGGTTATAAAACAACAATATTCGCAGAAAGAAAACAAGGATGCTATTGAAAACCTGCCCCAATTATCAATACATTTTTCTGAGTTCAAAGCGTGTATGTGGTGTACCACTCATTAGATGAATGTATTTTTCGACCGTTTAATCGACCGTGAAACGTACCTGATCTTCATTAATATCAACCGAACACCAGCACAAATGCTGATCTTGAGCTACACATACAACATCTCCATAACCGTGGCATAAATCCCCATCAATACCAAGGCGCCGCTGGCTATCGAACCCAATAACATCCCCAAACCTCTCGATTTAGGGTTTTTAACGTAACCGACCGCATAAAGGGTTCGCGCTACGAAAAAAACCAGTCCCAGCAGTGGCCCAACCCAATAAGGATTAAAAAATAATCCGCAAATCCATAAAGCGGGAATCACAACGATCAAATGTTCTAAGGTATTCATCTGAACTCGATAAATACGTTCGAAACTGGGATGGCCTGCGCAATCAGGAGCACGAATGTCGAATTTAACTCGCGCACGCCCAGTTAATGCAGAAAACACCATGTACTGAATGAGTAGCAATAAAATGATAAGAGCAGTTAAAGCCATGATGTTCCCTGTGATGAGTTGATACGCCGTTATTTCTATACCACTATAAATCGGTAAAGTTCTAAGCGCACGCAGCAAGGATTGACACAGTTATAAAATTAGTAGCGCCCAGCTTTAAGCACTATCTTTGAACATTGGACGAGATCGGTGATTACCCAAATTCGATCACCGCAATGCTTGACTAAGGTCATCGCCTGAAGTTTTTAATTACAAAAGTCCAGCTCATGAAGATTCAACAAATCATCTGGCAGAAAACCTACAAATCATCACAAAAATGAGGGAAAACGACAAAACCCCTACTCAATTTTCGTGAAACATTCAATGACAACCACCTATAAATCTTTGATTTTCATCAACTAAACTAAGGCAATCTTCAGATGATTTGATCTGGCACAAGTTAAGCTGAATGAAAAGTGATTCAGCAATATCACTCGATCTAAAAAATACCTTCCAGACAAATGAGGATAAATACCATGGCAGAGTTTTTTGTTGACAGAGCCGAAAACGCAGAAAACACTCGTTTATTACACAAAAAAAATTGTGTTGATATTTCCAATGACGAAACTCACCGATATCTAGGCTCTTATGCCACTGTATCCGCTGCACACAATAAAGCATCGGGCTACTACAACAAAGTGGAAAATTGCCCAAAATGTGCCAGTTAATCACCGGTCGATAAACGAAATTGTTCGCAGCGACGAAGGGATGCGTCGCTAAAGAATTATGCGTAGGAATTAAACCCCATTTAATACCAGCGTAAATTCAAGAAAAAGTTTCACTGCATTCACTGGAAGATATTAAAAGGATTTTAAAAATAAGAATGGTAGGTGATTTTATCGAATAAAAATAGATAAGTTGCTTCAAGTAATAAATTGTTTAAGCAAACCTGTACAAACAATTTTAACAGCAACGATTGTTATAACAGAGAAGGTCGTTTTTGCTTTTGTAGATCTGGAATAAAATCAAACAAGTCTAAACACTTCTTCTAAACTTCTTCTAAATAAGTATATTTTCTAAATACTACTTTTAAATATTTCTTCTTTTTAAAAACCTCTCCGCTAATCTACTTCAAACTTTTATACCCATAAATAAATCAAGGCTAGAAGAATAAAGTTTAAATTAAAAGCAAGCCGCCCGAAGGCGGCCGACTGCGATTAGGCAAACTTTGCAAATGGCTCATCAATAGGAGTTTTTGCCAAATGGTTGGTGTAGTTACTGATAGTTTTTTGCGCCAAACCTAATAAAATCTCTAGGATTTGCTTGTTTCCGTAGCCAGCGTCATAAAACTTTTGAAATTGCTCATCGGTTAAACAACCGCGAGTATTCATGATCGCCAAAGTTGTTTCACGAAGTGTTTCTAACTTAGCAACAGGAATAGGTGTACGCTCACGCAATGCTGTGATAATTGCTGCGTCAACGCCCATCATGTGTGCAATTGCAGTGTGAGCTGGTACACAGTAATGACATTCGTTTTCAACGTTAATTGTCATCCAAACTACCGTTAACTCTTCAGCAGAAAAGCTAGTTTCTTGAAATTTGACGTGCATCATTTGATAACACTCCAAAGTTTCAGGAGATTCAGCAAGTACTGCCGCCAAATTAGGGATCATTCCAAACATTTTTAACGCATTGTCCAGGAAAGGCTTAGATGCTTCTGGAGCGGTTTCTTGAGTGTATAAAGTAAATTCAGCCATGTTAATCTCCAATAGAACGGCAACATTACATATGCTAAAAAATTAAAAATAATTTTTAGCATCTATAAAAAGAAATAAAAAATAAGAAAAACCAACGGTATTAATATTTGAAATCGATAAAGCAATATTCGGAATCTAACGGAAACCGAAAAACGTTTAAAGTTCCAGAAAATTCTAACAATATATTTTCAACTTCAATAATTCGGCGCAGAAATCGAACAAATCACCCAAAGTCTCACACCATTAAAACTAACCGAATTAAAAATAACTTGTGTAACAATTAAATACTTTTTAATTACGCTTAATTTTTCAAAATTAAAAACTGCTTTTTCAACCAATTTTTGAGTAGACGCACTCGGCAGAACATAGCTATGGAAACTCTGATTAACCTAGAGTTTCCAGCGACACAAGGATGTGTCGCCAATTTCAAGAACCGTAAGTGATTGAAATTGTGAAGAAATTGGAAATCGCATTTTCAATTTCTGTGCTCTGATTAAATCATGGATGAGTTAATCAGAGCTTCCTATAAGTTTAAAAGCCATTTCGATTATCAAAAAAATTGAGCAGAACATTCAATGAATTACAGCAATGTAAGTCTATAATGTAACTCTATTTTGAGCCGTACTGATTTCAATCTTATGACGCCTAATCACATATGAGTTCATCCGCGAATTTTTAAGCTAGCGTTAATTCACTGGATAATACCGACAAATCAAGTCTTTATTGTCGATCTTGGAACAATTCTAACGATATTTGCACGTTTTAGGTGAGTTAATATCAAGAACAATCTGTTCATAGAAACAACATTGTCCTTAAAATTGAATTAAATAGTGGTTAGATACGTTGTAAATTCTCTTTTCGGCACAACCTTGCCAAGGCTTTACTTTACAGCTTTGTGATTTACTGCCGAGTTCGTTGAAAAATTGCGATTAGCATAGATTGTTTTTATCTATTTGGTAATTAAAAACCACCAATAAAGCATGTTTAAAACTTTTTTATGATGCACAGATCGGCATTGATAAAAAACCAGCACTGTTTCTTTAAAAGTTTGCTCGAGTGTTTGCCACAAAAAATTCAAACGCTTTATCCAAGGAAATAAATCATGACCTCAACCTTAAATTATGCACAACCACTAACCTTCCCAAATGGTGCTCAACTTAAACACCGAATTGGTTTAGCGGCACTAACCAACCTGCAAAGCCCAGAAAAAGGCAAGATATCAGAAGAAGAAATGCGCTGGATGCGTATGCGAGCCGAGGGTGGCTGCTCGATCATCATTACCGCTGCGACCTACATTACACCGAGCGGTCAGGGCTTTCCCGGACAAATTGGCATATCGAGCGACGAACAATTACCGGGCTTAACCGCCGCCGCTGACATGATGAGAGCTAACAATGCTATGGGTATTGTGCAGCTGATCCACGGTGGTATTCGCTGTCCTGAAGCCATCACCGGCATGCAACCTGTTGGCCCATCTGACGATAGCGAAACAGGCGCACGCGCTTTAACATTGGCAGAAATTGATACCATAAAATCACAGTTTTTAGACGGCGCCAAAAGGGCACAAAAGGCTGGTTTTGATGGCGTAGAAGTTCACGGCGCCCACAACTATTTATTAGCGCAATTTCTAAGCCCAATTCACAATCAACGCACCGATCAATACGGTGGCAGTATCGAAAAGCGTGCGCAGTTGTTATTAGAAATTACTGCTGAAATACGCGACGCCTGCGGTCCAGATTTTGTGGTGGGTGTGCGTCTATCGCCTGAGCATCACGGCGTAATTTTGGACGAAACCGTCGCCGTCTATAAAATGATTATCGAGCAAGGCGTTGCTGACTTTATTGATATTTCCATGTGGGACGTGTTTAAAGAACCTGCCGACGAAAAATTCCAAGGCAAGTCTTTGCTTTCGTATTTCACCGATGTGGATCGCGGCAATATTAAACTGGGTGTGGCTGGTAAGCTCTACAACGCTCAAGACATTGCCAAAAGTATCGAACTTGGTGCCGACTTTGTTCTTCTGGGTCGCGGTGCTATTTTCAATCATGATTTCGCCAGTCAAGCATTAGAAAACCCAGATTTCCAAATGGTTGAACGCCCAGTGTCACGGGAATATCTCGAAAAAGAAGGCTTATCTGCGCCCTTTATCAACTACATCGCCAGCGCGTGGCCGGAATATTTGACCAATCCCTAAGCAGTCTGTAACAGCGGTGAATACTATTTAGGAGCCTCTGATTAACTCATCCCTGATTTAGTCAGAGGACAAAAATTGAAAATACGATATCCAATTTTTATACAATTTCAATCAGTTACAGTTCTTGATATTGGCAACACAAGGATGTGTCGCGAGAAACTCTCGGTTAATCAGAGTTTCTTTTCTTTTAATATTTCTCAGTGCGCCGCCTGTACATCCAATAAATGCTATACATCTAAATGGCCGTGTTTATCTCGGCCATTTATTTTCAAACCCTGCCTAAAACCCGTAATAAAATCCTGCCTAAATAATCAGGTACCTAATTATCTTACTCACATCAAAACAGCCCAATCCCACTTTTCTTACGGCCCTCCAATGATGAGAAAAGCCAGTAAACATCGTAGCCTTGCCCATTAGTGAAGAATAAAAACACTTCTACCTGTTAGCTACCAAACAGCTCAAAAAACCTGTAACAAACTTTCAGGTTATGCGAATTAAGTCTATCTGAATTTATATTAGATATATTAGAATTAGAAATATTGGAAATACATTCGCAAAAATCAATATGAGATCAGAGTTATGGCCGATATCGTTATTCTAGGCGCCGGTTTGGGCGGCCTGCCTATGGCATACGAAATGAAAGACCTAGCGGGCCCCAAAGACCGCATCATCATCATCAGCGATAAAGATTATTACCACTTCATACCATCAAACCCTTGGGTTGCAGTCGATTGGCGCAAGCGCGAAGACATTACCGTTGATATCCGAAAACCACTTAAAAAACGCAAAATCGAATTAATTATTGGCAAAGCCATACAGGTTCATCCCAACGATAATGTCGTTGTCTTAGAAAATAACGAATCCGTTCACTACGATCACCTCATTATTGCCACCGGCCCAAAGCTCGCCTTCGACGAAATTCCAGGTCTTGGCCCAGAAGGTTACACACAATCGATTTGTCATATTGATCATGCAGAAGTTGCGCGCGATAAATGGTTAGAATTTGCCAAAAACCCAGGGCCAATTATTGTTGGTGCGGTTCAAGGTGCCAGCTGCTTTGGCCCGGCTTATGAAGCTGCTTTTATCATGGATAAAGACCTACGAAATCGAAAAATTCGTGATCAGGTACCCATGACGTTTGTTACCTCCGAACCCTACGCTGGACATCTTGGATTAGATGGCGTTGGTGACAGCAAAACCATTATGGAATCCGAGCTGAGACAAAGACACATCGACTGGATTTGCAACGCCAAAGTAGAAAAAGTTGAAGACGGAATTATGCACATCATTGAATGCGATGATTTAGGCATGGAGAAAAAACGTCATCAATTACCCTTTAATTATTCGATGCTTTTACCAGCATTTACCGGTATCGATGCCGTAAAAAATGTTGAAGGCTTGGTTAATCCTCGCGGATTTATTGTGATAGATGATTACCAACGCAATCCAACCCACCAAAATATTTGGGGCATCGGCGTTGCTGTTGCCATTGCCCCCAAAAAACCAACCCCGGTTCCAACGGGCGTACCTAAAACGGGATTTATGATTGAAAGCATGGTCACTGCCACGGCTCACAACATCAGAGCTTGTTTAGATGGAAAGACACCTTCTAAAAAAGCCACATGGAACGCGGTCTGCTTAGCCGACATGGGAGATACTGGAATCGCATTCGTAGCAATGCCACAAATTCCGCCACGTAACGTCAGCTGGATGAAAGGTGGAAAATGGGCGCATCTCGCCAAAATTGGCTTCGAAAAGTACTTCTTACACAAAATTAGAAGTGGTGTGAGCGAACCAATTTATGAAAAATTCCTAATGAAATCTTTAGGCATCGGAAAAATAAAACACGACTAATTACTGTTAAAACCTCTGATTAATTCATCCATGATTTAATCAGAGGTTCCTATAGGTTAAATTATCCAGAAATATTTTCTGATAAAAACCGACTCATTTCTCGCATTACATCAATTAAGTCATCTTTATCAACGAAATGATGGTTTGCCTTTGGATAAATTTTTATTTCATACGGCTTTTGCAAATGCTCCAACATTGCCTTCATGCGATAGGTCTGCTCAACATCTACGGTATCGTCTTCTGCACCGTGCATTAAATAAATGGGTTTTGTTAAGTGCTCAAGGCTGTATAACGGTGAAATCGCTTTTAATGAATCGTAATCCTTTAATGAATCACCCACCTGCTCGCGATACCAGTCAACCGTTCCACGTCTTAAAAAATGGGCATTTAAATGTAAATTTAAATCGCTTACACCCGATACAGATACAGCACAATTAAATAAATCGGGATAATCAATGACTAATTTAGATGCTGCATAACCGCCGTAGCTAAACCCGATAATACAGGATTTTTCAGCATCAACTTGCGGGTTTTGCATAGCAACGCGGGTAGCTTCGATAATATCTCTTAAAATACCATCGCCCCAATGGCCAATACCTGCTTTTTCAAATTCCTGAGAATAACCACTAGAACCACGGTAATTCACTCTTAAAACGGCATACCCTTCAGCAACCAGATATTGCACGTGAGAATTAAAATAGCGATCGTCATGAACACCAAATGGCCCACCGTGAGGATAAACAACGAGAGGATACCTATTTTTTCCCCTGGGCATATTCAAAAAATACGGTATTTCCAAGCCGTCAACCGATACTGTACCCTCTACTAAGGTGTTTTTAGTCTTGCCAACTAAATCGGGAAAGCGACTGCCTAAAAATGTTTGTTTTTTGGTGGTTTTATCATAAATAAAGTAATGTGGGGGCTCTTCGTGAGTAACACGATACCCAACCTCATGACGACCATCCCCTTTTACATTAATAACTAGGTTCAGCTCAGAGGATTCGGTATTACGAGTATTCAGCGAATCATCATCAAAATACTCAAAATCGATAATACCGTTTCGTAACACTTTTACGCCGTAGTATTCGTCTTGATCGGGACCGGTGACAAAATCTAAGATTTGATAGGAATCGGTTTGATAAAATAATTTATGCTCTTGCGTTTCAAAATTTACCAAATACACCGACTTTTCAATATCTTCGTTTAAATCCAAACAAAAAAATTCATTTTTATTTTTAGTTATTGCAATGGGCAAAAACAACTTATCGTCTGTTGCATTTTTTTCGCTCCAAGCATGCACTATCGATAACTCGTTGTTTTCTTTCACGGTACTAATAGCAAGTTTAGAGTCTGTTGTTACCGTTAAAACTGCCGCCGGCTCTGACTTCTTAAAAAACCACCGTATTGCAAACCCGGAGGCAGATATCACTTCGTTTGCTGGCACAAATTGACCACCATCAATACGTGTAAGCTTATTAAGTGGTTCGCCGTAATTATTGAGCTTATCAATTTCTAGACGATAAATTTTAGAACTGGCACCTGGCTTAGAAAACAGAAACACACCCGGCTCTTCAACCAGCGGATTGACTAACCGCCCCGATGATCGAACACTTTTCACTTCTAGATTTTTAGAATCGGTCGCAATAAGTTTGGCATTATTTTTGGGAATTTTAACAATTAATAATTCGAACTTTACTTTGGTATCGTTTAAGCGGTAAGTACCTTCTCGAATCAAAGTGTATTGCACGGCCAAATGATCGTCATCGAGCCAAAATAAGTCTGAAATTGTACTGTCTTGAGTATCAAAGGTTTTGGTATCTAATAATTTTATGGATTCTTTTAGGTCGATACTTTTAATAGCAATCTCTTGTTCTTCACCGGAAAACGACAGCAATGCAAGCCATTTTCCGCTTGGGCTCATCTCTACCGTCGCAAGTCCTTTTTCTGGGAAAAAATTTTCTATCGATAAAGCCTCGGCATTCAACCATTGAGTTACGAACATGAAACCTAAAAAAATGGCGATCTTGATATTCTTCATTACTGTAACTCCTTGTAAAAATCGTCTCTGTATCCAAGGCCAATTCTTATGGGGTCGGTAACCGACGCTTTGCTTAAAGCCGTGGTTAACTCAGGTAAACTTTGTGAGAATCGATTCATGAGCTCAGCGGCGATTGAGTCTTCAGATCGATCTTGATGAATATTAAGCTTACCTAAATAATTAATGTAATTTTGTTTAATACTCCAACGCCAAATAATTCGACCCGACGTATCGTATCGAAAGGGTAAATTAAATAAGGGCGCATTAACCTTCATGATTTGGTATAGCCCTTCTGGCAACTCGATAACATAATAACCATCTTCGACATCTTTTAGATCGAGGGTATAGTTGACTCGTTGACGGCGATTAATCGTAAATTCGTAATTTTCGGGATTCTTATCTAATTTCGATAGTTCTATTGAAGGCGCTGTACCACCCGCAGAAATTTCTAATATGGCAAAAGCTTCTTTTGTATTAGCAAATTCGTATTTGTCTAAAGGGGTTAGCAGCAGAGGTTTATCGGCACTAAAGGCTTTTAAACTGAGCAACAAGAATATTAATAATGATGTTAGCGATACCGATGTTCTAATCATGAAATTTCTTCGCAATTCTTCTATAAGTAGATCTGTCTATAAGTAAGTATTGTCTAAATGTGAGTACTGTATATTTGGTAAATATTTCTAAACCGAATCTTCAAAAGAATATACTCAAAAAAATATATTTAAAACACAAAAAGATGTGTCGCCAACTTCAGGAACAATAAGTGATTGAGATGGTGAAATGAGTGAAATCACGCTGTTTATTTCTGTCGTTTATCAGAGGTTCTTTTAATACGCATAAGGTAAGTCTTGGTCTTACGAACCTGGTCTTACAAACTCCGCAAAATATTTAAGTGCAAATACCTCGTATAAGGTCGCACTAGGTTTATACGTTATGAATTCGTATAAAAATCAAAATATTTCCACCTTATACAAGACTTAACACTAAAGTTTACTTGTTGAAAACCCGAATTCAATAATTTATCCAAGAATTACAGCTTAACAACGGAAAGTGTGAGACTAAAACACGGAAATTATGCTGGCAAGTCTGCTCTTAGGTTCAAAGCTCTTCAATTATCGATATAATGATTCATCATCATAAAATCCTACACACCAATACTCTGGCTCATCAATCAGGAAGAGCTTTCAAATTTATGGAGTAAAACCTTGGGAATATTGCACCTACACACGTACAAATACCTCAAACGTATCGCTGTTGCTGGAGTACTTCTAACACTTTGGGGATGTGAAGCAAACCGGGTAAATATGAGACCCGCGCTGGACCACTGGACTCCGGTACCCGCAGAAGAAGGCGTGGTTGTCGCGCGAATTATTGATATCACCGACAAAACCTTACCCTTCAATCAGCTCACACTGGTTCCTGAAAACGTTAACGCATCAAAGGAAGAGAAATTCGAGAGACTGCTTGCCGTTACACCACGGCCAGACACTTCCAGTGTATTTGCCTCGTCAGTACCACCGGGTAAATACGCAATCAACAGTGTAAGGACTTACTTTTCCAGCAACCAATGGTGGTATGACAAGGCAGAATGGCCCGAAGCTAATCTGGGCACCTTTGAAGTTAAGCCCGGACAGATTACCGATTTGGGCACCCTCGTGGTTTATCCCAAAGTGAACGGCGAGCGCTACAACACCATTATTTTCCGTCTAAACGACTATCCCGCGGTGGATGCATTAACCACCTATTTACCCTTTTACAAACACAACCCTGAGTTCACCAACACCTGGGATGAAGATGGTCTAGAAAGCGATCGGCTCGATACTTATATCGGCGCTGCGCAAAACCCAATCAGTTTTGCCGATACCTACACCAACGCCCAAGGTACCACCTATTTTCCAAGTCCACTTGGCATCATGATGGTTCGTGATAACCAAGGACAATGGAGCCTAGACGCGGTAGAAACCCATTACACGCTCACGGCCATTGCAGAGAACAGCGTCGGCGATTTATTTGTGGGCAGTGAAGAAGGTCAGGTTTTCTGGCGTAAGCAAAATTCACCTTGGCAGGAAGTATTTCTGGCGCCCGGTTTAAACATCGAAAAATTGTATTTCGATAACGAGAACGAAATTACCGCAGTAGCCAGTGGTATAGATTCTATTGAGGTTTATCGAGGCTCAGTAACAGATGCTAATTTCAGTTGGAAAAAAATCAACGCGTTTAATACGTCTACAGGTTGGGAAAATAATCCGAACGATCCTGATTATCCAGCCACCTCTATACCAAGAGCAATTTTAAAAGCACGCTTTTATGAATACGACGGCGAATCGTTTTTAACGCTGACCTCCATTAAAAACGCAGGGGATTTAATTCCGAACAATACTAAGAATGAATACTTTCAATACGACCCTAGCAGTTGGAAGGTCCCCAAGTTAGACAAGCAACCCCAGCTATCGAGCGTGGTGCAAGCCGGCAACCAAAAACTCGGTATCAAACAACCGGGCTTCTGGAGCTTCAGCCAAAAACCCGATTACTTACGTTACGACGAAGCGACGCAAAGCTGGTCTGAAATGGCTAAGGGTGTTTACTGCCCTGCTTGGGGCGAAGAATTTGATGAGAAAACTCACGGCGATATTTGTCGTAAAGAAACCGCGCCTGCAACTTCTGCCAAGAAAACCATTAAGAGTTTCGATCTGATCAGTGTGCCTTGGTTTATCGATTCTAAAACCGGTGTTGCGTTAGTTAATTTCCGTAAAAATAACGCTTGGACCGGCGAATCATCAAATACCTTTAAAATGGTCGAAACTAACAACGGCGGCGCTAGCTGGTCATTAACCAGTCGCGAACTACCAAAACCTTACTGTTTTGATATCGTCAACGACGTGCAAGACACGCTGCTGCTCTCGTGTAACGGCGCCACCGGCGATTTTTACAAAAGCGATGATCTCGGTAAAAGCTGGAAGCACGTTCGAGAACACCAAAACCTTTAATGTCTATAAAGCGCTGATTGGCTCTTTAATGATTTAATCAAAGTTTTCTATAGGAAACTCTGATTAACCTAGAGTTTCTCGCGACACAAGGATGTGTTGCCAATTTCAAGAACGGTAAGTGATTGAAATTGTGAAGAAATTGGAAATCGCATTTTCAATTTCTGCCCTCTGATTAAATCACGGATGAGTTAATCAGAGGTTCCTATAGATATTCACCTACAAAAAAGCCGCAACTCGTGCGGCTTTTTTTGTTTTAACGTTTGATTGTTTTAAAGGAAACTCTGATTAACTTAGAGTTTCTAGCGACACAAGGATGTGTCGCCAATTTCAGGAACTGTAAGTGAATGAATTTGTGAAGAAATTGGAAATCACATTTTCAATTTCTGTCGTCTGATTAAGTCATGGATGAGTTAATCAGAGGATCCTAAAGTCTTAAGAATAAAGGAGGCTAAAATATCAAGCCTTTAAGTGTCGAATCTGCTCCGCAAGCTCGCTCAATTTTTCGTGGGTTCTAAGATCGATATCCAGTTTCTTGTCCATGTTTTTCATCAAAGGCACAAGGCTGTTTTCAATGGTTGCCGATAAAGCCTCAAAAACCTGCTGAATTCCGGGCGTAGGTTCGTTAACAATATTAACGCTAGGCACACTACTTTTAGCATCAAGTTTTTCCAGTATTTGGGACAGATTTTTACTGAGTGTTCTCGACAGCGTCGTTGCCATATCGGTATTAGCACTGTTCGAAGATTGTTTTTCTAACAATACGTTTAACGCTTGAACAGAAGCCACCAAGTCATACAGCTGAACAACAATTTTATTGCCAGCATCTTGATCACCCTCACCCATCGATTTATTACGTTGGAATTCAGACTTAATTTGCTGCCAACGTTGCTGCTCTTGCTCGGTTAGCGTTTTACGTAATTCTCCCAACTTTAATAAATTCGCTTCGGCGCCGGTGGTTAACAATTGCGCCTCACCAACATAATGATCGCGAATCATTTGTTCTAACTCTTGAGCATTCATGACCGCAGAAATTTTCTCGGTCATTTTATTCATATTGCGATAACTACCCTGCAATTTAAACGCAGGCTCTGTTCTGTAGCGATCATCTTGCGCGGCAGAAGCAATGTATTGCTGGTTAACCGCAAGCACCACTTTTTGCACCACCAACATTTTTTTCAGTACTTCCACAATCTCATTAACCTCGGCGCCACTGTATTGATGCTCCAGATCACTGGTTGCGACCGCCACACCTTTGGCCATATCAATAAGCTTGTAAATATCGCCCATAGCGCGTAACGCTAACGGCGCAAGTACAGGGTTGGAAGTTAACGAGTTCTCAACATAACTCAACGCAAATTGCTCATCCATGCCGCCAAGAATATCGCCCAGATTATAAATATCTGCCCGGTTGGCCAACATGTCTGGAATTTTAAAGACTTCACCGGATTCGGTATAAGGGTTGCCCGACATAACCACACAGAATTTTTTGCCGCGCATATCGTAGGTTTTGGTTTCGTTTTGCCAAACACCTTCAATACGTCGTGTACCGTCACACAAAGAAATAAATTTTTGCATAAATTCGGGATTCGTATGCTGAATATCATCCAAATACAACATAACGTTATTGCCCATTTCTAACGCTAAGTTGAGCTTAACCAATTCTTGGGCGGCGGTGGCATTACCCGCTTGTGACGGGTCTAAAGAAATAACCGAATGACCCAACGATGGACAGTTGATTTTCATAAAAATCAAACCCAAACGACTGGCCACATACTCCATTAACGTCGTTTTACCGTAACCCGGTGGCGAAATCATCATTAACAGGCCCATAAGATCGGTGCGCTTCTCCGCACCCACGGTGCCCATTTGTTTCGCTAAGTTATCACCAATCACCGGTAAATAGGCTTCATTAATTAAACGGTTGCGAACAAACGAGCTTAATGGCCGTGCCTTAAATTCGTGTAAACGTAAACCTTTACGCTCTTGCTCAATAAGTTTTTGGCGAAGTTCTATGTAACGATGATAATCGGGAATAACGTGTGATCGGTGTTGTTGATTGATCGATAGAAATTCATCCAAAGCAAAGTGCAGTGTTTGATTTTTAATTTTCACATGTTCACCGAGCAGATTTTCTACAGAAACCTCGGTGTTGAAATCAGAAACGACAATCGACAAATCAGCCTGCGTAATAAAATAGACCGCGGCTTCTTGAATATAGCGTTGTAAATTAACCAGCTGATGTTTGCGTACAAAAGCCTGCAACCAGTTATTGGCGTAGGTCCACTGTTGCAATATCGATAAATGTTTTAAGGTTTGACTAAACGCTTGATAATCGTCTGAACTTAATTTGCGTTTAAACTCATCAACCAGATAACCGGCTTGTTTACTGGCAATAAACTCGGTTTTATCGGCTGCTAAAACATCAATTAAGAATCTAGCCGCTTCGGTCAAACTAATTTGATCGGTAGAGCCCGTTGTTTTATCAAACACCACCGACATTGCTGAGCTAATTTGTTCGGTAAGTACTTCTAATGCACGCTGGTCGTTAAATAAATTAGCAATAATTTGTGCGGTGCTTGCTTCTGATTGCCACGTTGAATAGATATAGGCATCCGGCGAGTTTAGGTGAGTATTCATTACCGTTGTATCTTGGTTTAAATAAAACCAATAAAACTGTGCAAAGGCACGAGATTGCGGAGCAAACTTTAGTAATCCCGCATTTTTATAGATTGGTAATATTTTAACTAAAATATTTTTGGCATCGGTATCGTGAATGCCCTTTTCGTAGCCTTCTTTGTACTTTGAATTGGAATACTCTTTAACAACGCTTAGAAGTTCTTCGTCTTTCTTTTGTAAATCGTATAACGCCTGTAGCGATAACTCGGGTGAGTTTTGATAAAGCTCGATAATGGAATACGCCAGATATTCGCCGCGATACAACTGCGCGGTTTCTGACTCTACCGACATACTCCAAAAGCGTTTTAAATGATTTAGCGATTCGTCTTTAATCAGTTGATAATAATTTGTTCCCGTAAGATGGAAATACAAAGATTCTTCTCGCGGTAAGATCGTTAAATCTAACTCTTGAGTATTTACCGAAAACTTGTGACGTGGCCCCAGTTTAATGATGTTACCGCCAGATTCATAAATATCTGACTTATCTCTAAGGCCACGAATGGCTTGTTCTTTTACCGACTTATATTTTGCATCAATATCATCAGCTTTAACGGCTTCGTCTAGATCACGTAATTGATCGCCAATTTCGCGAACCTTAATGTTTAACGCATCAGACGCAAAATAGGTGTTCAGTTCATCGTTATTATTGAATTTTAGTGAGCGTTTTTCGATATTAGCGAGCATGCGCGATGCTGCGTCTGCCAAAGACTGAGCACGTCTTTGACGCTCTTGAATCAGCTGTTGTTTTTGCGCCTCGAAGGATTCGTAAACCTCTTCTCGCTTCGATAATATTTCGGTAAGAAATTCATCGAATTCTCCAAACTGACTTTCTAATTCTTCTAATTGCACCAGAATACGGGATAGTTGCTCGTCACATTTCTCTGGCGATGTTGCCAAACCCAAAGCATTAGCAATACTTTGCGAAAACAACTTAAATTGCGCGGCAAATTGTGCTTTAGCTTCGGTTGAACCTAAATTTTTACCCTTATTGCGCGCATTGGCTTTACATTGGTTGAGTAACGCATAAATTTGAGAAATACGATCAATAATATCCGTGCGTACGGTTGCATCATCTATTTTTAAGGTCGCCATGAGTTCGGACAACAAATCCAAACCAGACGCTGTATGTTCAACCTTCTCAATAACCGGATTCAGTTCTGTTACGGTTTTGGCCGTATCGATGGCGGCTTTGTATTCGTTAACCAATTCTGTGTAGGGTTCAAAGGCGTTGTCTTGAACCAAAAAATCCACGGTTTTGTTGTTCACAACCTGCTCAAGCTCATCAAGCTCATGTGTTAACTGATCAACCTTTGAAAGATCAATATAACGCAGTTCGCGAACCGAAATTAAACGGCCACGTTGTGTACGAATGGCTTGCAAACATTCGACAAAATCTTGCGCCAAACGCCAGTTATCCGGCGTTGCAGAAATAATGAGCTGTTGTTGTTGCTCTTTTAAATCTGCCATAGCTTTGGCAGATTGCGCGCGAATACTTTGGACTTTTTCGAACTCGTCCAGGACCAAATCGGCTGTCTGTGCAATTTCTTTTAACAGATTATCGATTTCACCTTGTAGAAGATCGGCAACCCAGTAGTAGTCGTCAAAAATCTTTAGGGCGGCTTTTTTGAGCTCTTCGTAAACCTTGCTTGATGGCTGTTGACCGGCAATTAAGCGCGCGACACTGTACAAATCAGAAATACCGCGTACCAAATCGGCATTACCGATTTTACCCAATTCGGACTGATGATTTTGATCTCGGCTCGCGTATTCGGCGCTGGAAAACGACGTACTCCAAATTTGCATGGGATGTAAACGCGTAGGTTCGTTTTCGGCGGAGAAAATAACAATGTGTCCGTCATCGGCTAAAGCATAACCGTGACCATAAATGGGATTTTGCAGTTTTTTATCAATTAAATTGTAAGAAAAAAGCCCTGCTAAACCTTCTACGGGCTCGTAAAAAATAAACAAAACGTCTTCACCGTTGGGCGAACGAATGGAGCGTTTAAACATTAAGCCCGTAATGGGTTGATCAAAAGTCTTGTACTCACCGGTATTAAGATAATAACCACCGGGAAATATTAATCCGTGATCTTCCGGTAACTGAACACAAGACTGACCAATAGCGTCGAGCCGCTGAACCTTTTCTGTGAGGCGGTTAAATACAAAATAACGCGTTACGGTTTCGCGATAAGGTAACACTTTTAATAGAATTAAATCACCAACCTGCGCGTAGGCAATACTTGCGTCATTCAGTGATTGTGACTTTTCTTGAACCGATTCTTCGTAAATACCCAAACCTGTTTCAGTATTATTTTCAACTTTAACGGTGAAGGTTCCGCCAATGGTCTCAATAAATAGGGTATTTAAAATATTAATATGCGGATGACGCCCCTGAATAATATCGTCACGGCTCGATTCCACCCATTCAAAGTCGTACCTAGGTGGTAACTGCAAATCGCGCTCACCGCGATTATCGATGTATTCTTTAACGGTGCCATCAGGATTTAATGCCCAGCGAAACACACGCACATCTTCAATGCGATCGCCAATTTGAAAGCCCGCCAACAACTTGCCGTTGCGCGTAGTCAACTGAATAAGTTTGGTGTTTTTGTAGTAACGATAAAGTTCGTAAAAATCGCTGGAAAAACGCGAATCGGTAAGAAAGGTCTTATCAATGGAGTTTTCAACAATATCGTAATTACCATTGTTGTTCTCAACACTGAATAACGCAAATACGTCGTTAATTTCGGTTTCTTTTTTAAGCCCAATAAAAACGTTATAGCCAAATAATAATTGCGCTCCAACTTGCACAATATCACGCGCAATACAGTTATTTTCGGTTCTTACACGTACACGACCAACAACCGACATATCCGATGCACCAAACTCACTGGTGCGAGCTTGGTTAAGTTGCGATGTTAACGCGTTGAGCTTACCGGCTTGATCATTTAATCGTCTACGAATAATTTCGTAGGCGCCGCCTTCGGCTACTGCTGTATCAACTGAGTTATCGGAATTTGGTGAAACAGACGTGCCTTCGGACATAAACAAATCCTTGCGAAATTGAAGACTTAAAATCGCTTTGGTTAACTCTTCCTAAGAATAAACAAAGCATAGCTATTGAAATATTGGCGCAGCGTTATGAGCTATTTTTCGCCGTTGTCAGCATTTTAAAAAAAAGGACACTTTCTTGCATCAGTTAGGCTTGCGTCAATTAGGCTAGTGTCAATTACTTGTGTAAATTAGCTTTGCACAAATTAAAAGAAATTCTGAATCATTTATGGCTTAAAACATATCTTAAGCGACGTGCAATTTGGAGTTATCAAAGCCGCAAAGATTTAGAAAACTCGGATTAAACTGGAGTTTCCGGCAACACAAGAATGTGTCGTCAACGTCAAGAACCGTATGTGATTAAAATTGTGAAAAAATTAGAAATCACACTTTCAATTACCAACATCTGATTACATTGTGGATGAGTTAATCAGAGGCTCTTAAAGTATTTTTAGATGTAACCATTCAAAGATAAGGCACTAGTACAAAATCAAAAAACCAGACCTTAAGAACCCAAGCCTAAAAACCAGCCCAACAAATTACCGCTGGACTGGCGCTTAAAGATTAATTGTCTTCTTTATTAGATGCTTTATTGTCTAAATCGAGTAATGGTTTACCGCTAACTACACGATCAATAATTGAACTGATTACGCCGCTCTTGTCTGCCAAACCGTCGATAGCTTTACCGATGGATAAAGACTTAGCAAAGTTGTTAAAGAAGTGATCTTCACCGCCAACGATATCGATTTTCGCTTTCTGAAGTGCCGTTGCCAGTACTTCGGCATTTTCTTTGGCAATCTCTTTACCGGCTTCAATAGAAGCAAGAGCTTCTTTAAGCGCAGTTTCAAGACCCATACGAAACTCTTCGTGTTTACGAGCTTGTTCGCTCATGGCGTTCATGGCGTCGAACTTATCAACCAAACCTTCGGCCTCGGCTTTAAACATTTCACGGGTAACTTCTGCATTGGCCAAACCAAGCTCGCGCTCAGACTCGGCTTTAGCCTTACCTTGGGCAGCAATAACGTCGGCCTGCGCTTTACCGGTACCCAATAAGGCGTCCGCTTCGGCGTCACCTTTCGCGCGAATTACATTGGCTTCGGCAATACCCATTTTCTCATCAGCAATGGCTCGGGCTTCTAAGACCTGCGCATCGGCAAGACCGCCTGCGGCGCGTTCTGCTTTCAAGCCTTCGGCCAGCTTGATTTTGGCATCGGCATCTTTGGCAGAGGCCTCTAAACGGGCTTCTGCAAGCAGTTTAATTTCTTCGGCTTTGTGCTTCGCCGATACTTCTTCCGCTTCTGCGGCCTTAATTTGCGCAATCTTCTGTTCTTCTGCTTTCGCTTCGGCGGTTAACAAGCGTGTTTGTTTAGCGCGCGATGCCTCAGAAACTTCTCTGACTTCCTTGATGCGTTCTTCTTCAACGGCCACGGTCTTATCAACCATAACGCGTTCACGAATCACATTAGCAATTTCTTTACGCTCAATTTCAACGGCTTTTTCGGCTTCAATGCGTTGAATTTCTACTTCACGTTCGCGAGCAACAATTTCTAGGTCGCGAGCACGATTGACTTTTTCAACTTCAATCACCACTGCACGCTGACGATTTTGTTCGGCGACCTCGACTTCACGTTTCAGATTTTCGGTTTGTACGGCTAGGTCTTGATCCACCGAAATTTTCGCCGAATCCGATTTTAAACGCTCTTCTTCTTGAACTTTTTTGGTCTCTGCTTCTTCACGGGCTTGAATGGTTGCGATTTCACGTTTCTGCTTAGCTTCTGCATCGGCTTGTTGACGCTCTAATTCAAGCATTGCTTCTGCGGTTTCTACATTCTTTTTCTTAATCGCCAACTCTTGGTCACGCTCAAGAATATTGGTTCTGATATTCTGCTCGGCAGTTAATTCGGTAATCTTTTTGATACCTTCTGCATCGAGAATATTATAAGGATCAAGCGATGATTTAGACGTTTGTTCCAAATAGTCGATCGCAACGTCTTCTAATACATAGCCATTTAGATCATTACCGATAACTTCAATAATTTTTTCGCGAAAGCCTTGGCGATTTTCAAAGAGCTTCACAAAATCGATTTGTTTACCTACGGTTTTTAACGCCTCAGAGAACTTTGCATTAAACAATAAATTTACTGCGTCTTTATCGGATGCGCGGTTCGCACCAATAGATTTAGCAACCTTTAATACGTCTTCGGTGGTTTCGTTCACACGTAGATAAAAAGCAACGGTAATGTCAGCACGCATATTATCGGCACAAATCAGCCCGTCTTTGCCTCGTCGATCAACCTCTAGGGTAATCAACGAAATTCGCATAAGCTCCTTTTTGTAAATAATCGGAAATACAAATGCGCCGGTAAAGTGAACCTTGGGGTGTTGCGACATATCGTTAACAATTAACGCTGTACCCTGTTCTACCTTGTAATAAAAGGATTTAAAAAATATTGCGATAACAATGAGAAATCCAATCACACCTGCAATCGCGATCAAGATCGGAAGAAACTGATTTAAATCAACCATAGGATGGCTCCATTTCCTAATTTAGATAGGTTTTAAACACTTGTTGTTATTTTAAATAATGGCCATTACAAAGCTTGTACGTCGATGCTTGAACTACGAACGAAACTCTGACTCACGAACCACAAGATACGCGTTTTGCTCTTCAAGATAGTCTAAGATAACCACTTTATCATCGTAAGCAATATCATTAGGCTCAAAACAGCGAACCTTTAAAATTAGTCCTGCACCGGAGTCGTCTAATAATGCTTCACCATAATTCGCATCCACTCTTGAAGTTCTAACAGAGGCAATCATACCAACAATTTTTTTGATGGTTTTTTGCTCACCCGGAACAAAATATTGCTGAAAGGGACGCAGCACCGTTGCGGTTGCAATCAACGATACCAGTACTAAAACGACCACTAAAGGCAGTGAGACGAGAGTACGTATAATCCCCTCGGGCAGTAAGCTCACAAAAAAATAAGACACATAATAAGAAATTAACCAACCTATTAACGAAGACAAGGTAATAGTAATGGTAATGGGAATTCCAGAAAGGCCCAATTTTCCTAATAAACCGCCCAGAACCTGGCCTATTGAACTATCGGTACCAGCAGACTCACTTCCTGGAATATCCACTTCCATGCTGTCAAAACCGATGACACCAACAAATGTAAGCAGCCATATACAAACGGATACTAATAGGAAAAATGTAAAAAATACCGTTGGCAACGACAAGATATTGTCATAGAAAGGGGCGAGATTGTCTGAAAATAACACAGCGAACATTATTTTCTCCTTGTCGAAAAATCCAGTCGCACGCTATCTAACACTTTCGAATGACAACCCAAAGATCAGCAACGCAAAGTTATGTATATCGTGCAATATTATTCAGTTCTTTAGTGACACCTTATTGAAAAATAAGAACTTTATCTTATAGGAAAGAAGGTAAGGAGGGAATTAAATTAGCATTAAAAACCACACATTTAGACTATAATCGATATCTAAATGTTGACTAAGAAAACTCTTAAAAAAGCGTTGCTGAATACACGAATTAAACAAAAAGCAAATTTTTACCGCGTAACTTGTCAAAAGTCTTTAAATTCTAAAGAATTGCTAAAATTATAGTATTGGGTGTAAAACTCGGATAAATGAATAAATTAGCTTGAGATCAATCATCGCTATATTGACGAGCAACTAAAATGGTAATCGATTTTTAGATAATCATTAACGATGGAATCGTTATGTGTTTCTTATATGCGGCCTTAGAAGTAACATTGCTATTCAACAGTTCTTTTAAAAAGCAACGCTTTAAAATTAGCGATTTAAAAAATAATGCGACAGAAAACACTCTTCGAGAAAAATACCCCGCAAATACCTACCTCGGATTGAACATAATCAACAACGCACAACGATAGGAATCTCGAATTCTATCTACCCTGATTTAATCAAAGATTCCTACAGCTTGTAGATTCATGTAAAAATTTAGGCTTTACCCATTTTGTTGAGTTGTTCTGCGATTCTTTTTCCCTGATATTTCGCCGTTGCAAGATCAATCTCATGAATTTGTCCATCAGGACAATAAGCCAGAGTACCCAGTTGGCATCCCATGCGGTTAATACCAAAATCGCGATAACCCGGCGCAGCATCTATTCCCATCCACAGCATACCGTGCTGACAAGCGAAGGTGATTAAATACTGTAACGTGCTCGATTGATCGCCATTGAGTGCGCTGCCGCATGTAAAACCAGCGGCTAGTTTTCCCGACCATTTCTGGTCACACCACAACTCACTGGTTGCATCTGCAAAGGTTTTAAACTGCGCAGAAACACTACCCATGTAGGTTGGTGATCCAAAAACAATAGCATCACATTGTGAGAGCTCATCAATTACGGCATTATTAGCGTAACGACCCTGTTCGATTTCAGAACCCACAATTCTATGTTTATAGATTTCTGTACCAGCTACCGTTAGAGCGCCGTCTATAACAGCGTTAGCCAGGGACTCGGTAATGTCGGTTTTCGAAAAATAAATAACACCTAAACGCATTTTCTTTCCAAATTTATTTGTTAACAGATTTAGATTATTCAGATATTACGACAAAAATACACTCGCTACAAAGTGGTTGTTCTCCAATCGTAATCCATTTGTCGAGCGGTTTTTTGGGCCAATTGCAAATTAACCAATCGCGATACTAAATGTAAACTCATATCAATTCCGGCAGAAATACCGGCCGAGGTTACAATCTTGCCCACATCCACCCAACGCACCGACTCTACCACCGTCACTGTCGTATAATCTTGCTTAAAATCGGCTAGGTCTTCCCAATGAGTGATAGCAGAAAGCCCGGCTAACAAACCAGCCTCAGCTAAAATAAAAGCCCCCGTGCAAACCGATGCCGTAATCTTGGTATTTTGAGAGACGGCTTTTACCCATTCAATAATTGTTTGATTTTTAACTTGCTGCGTGTGCACGCCGCCGACAACGATTAACACGTCTATCGGCGGATGATTGAAAATTGAATAATGCGGGTTAACCGAAAAGCCTCCGCGTGCGGGTACCGGCTGGCAATGTTCAGAGACCAGAAAAACATTAAAAGTGTTACCAGAATCAGCGATGCGGCTAGCGGTAGAAAAAACCTCAAACGGCCCAGAGAAGTCCATAACTTCGGCTTCGGGATAAATATAGATTCCAATATTCATAACCGCTTACTTACTTTATAAATGGGTTATCAATATACAAGAGCCAAAACAAAATTCAATAAACTCTAAGAGCCCATTAAACTATAGGAAACTCTGGTGGAGAATTTATTTGGCTTTATAGACGGCGTTAAAATTCCAATCATCAAAATACTTAGTAAAAATCTTTACAATATTCCTGGCATCATCAATACCTCTGTGATGAACGCCTTCCAACTCGAAACCTTCACGATTTAAAGCGGCCTTCATTCCCGCGGGACGTCGCATGCCCTTAATTTCGCCATATTGATGCTTGAGGCTAATATGTGAATTCGTCCAAGACGCATCAAGACCATGCAAGTCACAATCGTTTTTAAATTGAGTTCGATCGTAATTGCCCCAAGAACACAAAATATATTCTTCTCCGTAGCTTTGAATCCATTGTTTAAACGCTTCTATAGCCACGGGGAATGGTTCTGCTGAATTCACATCATCTTGGATAATGGAAGTCAGCTGAATACAAAATTCAGATAAAACAGGATTAACTGTTGGTTGAATAAATTGGCAGAACTCGCCAAGAACATTCAAATTCGAATCAACACACACCGCACCTATCTCGATGGTTTCATTGGGTTTATTTTGCCTATCTTCCCAACAGGTTGCTTCTAAATCTACAATAATAAAATTCACTATAGTTACACTCTTTTGTTATTACTTAGGTAATGCCCTTATTCCACGTCTACAAAAATAAACCACCTAAAAAAATATTTGATATCGATTATTCAACAACACCATTTATCCATGCAAGAACAATATTTAACACCAGATGGAAAACTTAGAGAACAGCTAGATAGTAATGGGAAAAGAAAAACAAAGGGTTAGGGCAAAGTTTAAGGAAAAAGCGCGTGAGGTCGGTGAGGAACTAAGAATAACCGGATCTCTGTATATAATCTAAACACTCAAAGAACAACAGACGAAGCGACGAAAGGATGACGCTATCAATAGATGCAAAAAGGGAACATAAAAGCGGCCTCTGATTCAATCCCCCGCGGATCGAATCAGAGATTATGAGAGATTAAGCGCTCTTCTTAAATTTATTCAATGTAATAACAAAATAAACACAAATTAACCAAACTGCACAGGCCATAAAAAACAACGCTTTCTCTTGCGGACAGCCCGCCTCTAAACAACTGAGATCGGTATAAGGGAATAAACCGAGAGGTGTAAAAACGTGAAAAAATATAGCGCCAGACATGATACAGAAACCGATTAATGCACCCCAAAATCGAGTTGCAGTGATCAGAATCAACACACTCGCGACCAGCTCAGCGGAGCCAACGGCGTAGCCACCATAACTCGCGAACGCCTTACCAAGACCAGTAAGCCCGAGTGAAGATATCCAAGTACCAATCGTAGAGAAAATATAAACGGTGATATCCGCGGGCTCTGTAAATAATTCAGCGAACTTAAAAAAGAGCGATTGTAAGAAAACAAAAGCAACAAAGATGGCGAGTGCATGAGGAATGTATTTTTTCATAATGACCAATGTTAAGTTTGTAGGGAGCTTGCGAATTTGCGTAATGGACAACGGATTTAGGAATATATCACCCAAGTAATAAAATTGAACGAAATTAGTTATGCTTTTGTGATTTTTAACCTAGATTACCAAACAGAATAAAATAAGACTATTACTTGAATCATTATTACTTGGAGTTGCAAATCAGTCATCATGGATACAAAAATAAATGCATTAGATAAACAATTATATTGCAAGAAAACACCTTAAGGCGAAGAATCATCAAATAAACTAACGTAAGACATTACCAGATAATTTATATAACGCATAAATTGAAAATGCCATTTTCAATTTTTTCACAATTTTAATCGCTTAGCGCTCTTGATATTGGCGACACATCCTTGTGCCACTGGAAACTACAGGTTAATCAGAGTTTCTTTAATACTGAAAGCAGGGTTTATTGGTTTTTAGATATTGTTCTCACGTAAACTGCCAGTAAATCAACATCTCAAATGAGTGGTGAGAGTCTCTAACAACATTATTAGATCATATAAAACTATTTAGGAAGCTCTTTAAAGCGTTTAAGCTCACTGAGTTTCTCTTCCCATTTTGCATTACTTTTTGTGAAGATATGCGCCTCAGGCATAAAATCTAATTCATCGTCTAATGATCCTGCAGGAACCACGCAAACACCCGCATCGGGAGATACTGTCGGAACGGCAGAACCACACTGTGAACAGAAACTTTTTACATGTCGTGTAGATTCAAGTGAAAAGGTTGTAACGTATTTTATTCCAGACAACCAAATCAACGAACCGGATTTCGTAAATAAATTAGCAGCATGTGCCGACCCCGTGTCTTTTTTACAATAACTGCAATGACATAAAAAAAAATTATCGAATTTACCTTCTACTTTAAATGTCACTGATCCGCACAAACAGGAACCTTTTATCATCGTATATGCCTGTAATTTAGTCATAAGCCAAGATAGCTTGGCAAGTTTTCACAACACCATTAAAGCATTTTTAAGCCACCTAATTGGTATGTCAAATAAAATTAATGATTCCTCTTTTTAACGAAAAACTTTCTATCAATCATGACGGTTTTTAGCACGTTCTGAAGACCGATATTGAAACTCCTCTTTTTTGAATTATCTCTTGAGAATCGCGATATAACAAAACCACGTTGATTAAAATAATTATCGCAATCGGGCACTTTGATTGTAATCATACAATTTGAATGTTGGCGTGCATCAGCCTCGAACCAGATGGATCGACTCCTTTAAAGGAATTTAAGGTTTCTCTAATATGTTAAAACCACAATGGCGAAGAGCTTAACAAATCCGTGATTTGTTCTTATTAAAGACATTGCATTCTTAGCCAATCACTGTAGCCTTGCGAACTCTTCGTTTTGTCATTTATCTTTGATAACTGGCTGAGCGCTCACTTCTTTGAGAGGGTCAAATGACAAATCTACGCGTATGCTACCAAACCATTGAGTTTGGAAACATCGATATTCATCTCTGCACGCTTCGTAACAAGCAGGAGTTTTATGACCCAGAAGGTATTGCCGAAAAGCTTGGGATTTATTCAGCCATGTGGCCCATTTTTGGAATTATCTGGCCATCGAGCTTGGTTCTTGCCCACCATATGAATAGCTATGACGTTGGTTCTAAACGAGTACTTGAAATTGGGTGTGGAACCGCCTTAAGCAGTTTATTACTCAATAAGCGGAAGGTAGATATTACCGCTACTGATTTTCACCCTGAAGTAGAGAGGTTTTTAAAGCGAAATACCGAACTTAATGGTGACAACGCTATTCCTTTTGAAAGAACTGGCTGGGCAGACAACAACGATAAGTTAGGGCGCTTTGATCTAATAATAGGTAGCGATCTACTGTATGAAGATGGGCATGTAGAATTGCTTACAGGGTTCATTCAAGAACATTCAAAACCGAAGTGCGAGGTAATAATTGTAGATCCTGGCAGAGGTAGAAAAAACAAACTAGCCAAAAATTTACTTAAATTAGGTTACGTATCATCGTTTTCAAAACCAGGAAATACTTCTTATTTAAACGAGAATTTTAAAGGTGATATTCTCTCATTTTTACGCACAGACCAAACACTTAACCAGATTGTAGAAAAATCACCGTAAAAATATCGACGCAATGATCTCTCTTTATGGTCAATTGCTGTTACATAGTTTAGGTATAGGAGCCCCTAATTATTGTCTCTCTGATGTAATCAATGGACAGAAATGACAATGCGATTGCCAATTTATTCATAATTTTGATTACATATTGTTCAGTTGCCGTTCTTTCTAAGTTTAATATACCCAACAATACCACTAACTAAACTGGTAACTCCCGAAAGAACAAACAAGAAAACAAAGAATTTTCTAGTTCTTGAGTCGCTATTTGGATTTAACCCTGAAGCAACCCCAAAAGGTGGAATTAACTTTCAAAAAACAGTAAAACACCGCCATAGATTAAAAATAAAATACCAGAA
>CALMJT010000172.1 GCA_937864365.1 uncultured Alteromonadales bacterium
TCAATTTCTGTCCTCTGATTAAATCATGGATGAGTTAATCAGAGGTTCCTATAAACAAAAGTGCCGCTCAACATTATGACGGTGCTTTTGTTTATCGCTCAACAACCAATGTACTCTCATTAACCAAGACAACAATTTCTCTAAAGCACAAGCTCCCCCAGAACATAAAGAGTTTCAACCAATCGGCTCATTCTGTTTTTATGGGTTTATTGGCGCAGTACTCAGATACGAATCCGGCAACTTCCTCAGTTGAGCGAATCCTTTTATACTCAATTGGTTAGCCAGACTCTTATCCTTATCTTCATTACAACTGAATCGAATTTTATCCATCCATGATTGCAGCTCAAACACAAGTACAACCGGTCGAAAGACTCACCTTCACCTTATTTGTTGCCGCGGCGATTCATGCGTTGATTATTTTTGGGCTTACCTTCGATATTGAAATTAACCCCAAAACGAGTAACACCCTCGACATTACATTGGTGACATCGAAATCAGACAAGGCGCCAGAAAAAGCCGACTTTATCGCTCAAAGTAACCAAGAGGGTAGCGGCACAGAAGACGTTGCCAAACCCATTACCACTGAACAACTGTCGGAGTTCAACGACACACAAATTAGAAGCGTTGAACAAGCGCGGACGAAAAACTCAGAGATTGCGATCAACCAAAAAACTGTGATCGTTTCTCAATCTGAAGCCAAAGATCGAGCAACCACCAAAAGTGAAGATCAAGAAACTGCATTAGAACAAACCTCAGGTGATGACTCTGAAATTCGCCAAGCCAGCGAAGAAATCGCTAGCCTAAAGGCTGAGCTTGACCGACAACGCGAAGCCTACGCTCGCAAACCTCGCATTCGTCGCCTAACCTCTGTGGCGGCCATAGCGTCAGCAGATGCGGAATATTTACAGCAGTGGAGTCAAAAGGTTGAGTTTGTTGGCAATCGAAACTTCCCGAAAGAAGCACTCAATGCCGGTATTCACGGTAAGCTTCGCTTACTGGCAGTTATTGACCATACCGGCAACCTAATTTCAGCCGAAGTATTGCAAAGCTCGGGTTATAAGGTTTTAGATGACGCAGCTATTCAAATTGTTCACCTGTCTGCGCCGTTTCCTAAATTTCCGAGCGCTATTAGAGAAGATGTAGACCAACTGGAAATTATCCGCACCTGGTATTTTGAAATTGATGGATTGTCTACCGGTTCTTAACAAAGATATTCTCTTGTGAACTTGTAAATAAGTTCGTCACGCCCAATAATCAAATCATGAATAAATTTTCCGACACCTCCGATTTAAGTACATTGAGTCTGGCGAATCATTTTTTGATTGCCATGCCAGGGCTTAATGATCCGAATTTCAGTCATTCCATCACCTATATTTGCGAACACAACAAAGACGGTGCCATGGGTCTGGTTTTAAACCATCCTTTACCCATGAAGTTGTCTGAAGTGTTTGAGCAAATGGGCTGTGAAGACAAGGGTATTTCTGGCGATTGCGAATTATTAGCCGGTGGCCCTGTTCAGCTCGAACGAGGTTTTGTACTGCATTCAACTGATAAAGAGTGGGACAACACTGCGCAAATTTCGGAAGAAATATTACTCACCGGCTCTAAAGATATTATTGAAGCCATCGCCGACGGTGAGGGCCCAGAAAAATATTTGGTATTTTTAGGTTATGCCGGATGGGAAGCAGGCCAACTCGAACAAGAAATTGCCGACAACGCTTGGTTAACCATACCCGCCGACAGCCGAGTGATTTTTGAAACAGAAACCTCTATGCGCTGGAAAGCGGCAGCGGAATGCATGGGCATTGATATCAATCTCATTTCGCAAACAGCCGGTCACGCCTAGATTCATTAACCAATCGTCGTGACAACTAAACCGTTACCCAAAACCGTGCTCGCCTTTGATTACGGACTTAAAAACATTGGCGTGGCCGTTGGCCAAACCGTGTCGTTTACCGGCCGAGAACTGTCTGCGCTAAAAGCGCAAGATGGCGTACCTAACTGGCATCTGGTCGAGCAACTGCTCAAAGAATGGCGGCCCGATTTGGTGGTGGTTGGCCATCCAGTAAACATGGACGGTACCGCTAGTGAGCTATCGCAACGAGCCAAAAAGTTTGCCAATCGAATCAACGGGCGATTTGGTCTGCCGACAGAATTAGTTGATGAACGGCTATCATCGAGAGAAGCAAAACAAGAAGCTCAAGAGCGAGGCCATAAAGGCAGTTATGGAGATAACCCCATCGACTCTATTGCCGCGCGAATAATTCTTGAGACTTGGTTGAACCAAGCCCAAGCTAAGCAGACGCACTAGTCAAACAAACACATTAAAAGAACGCTACTCAGGCTGCTGACAAAATCTCATCCCATTGAAATGCAGTCAGGCGCTGGGATGGAATTTCATCCCAATGACCGAAGTTTCCGCCGCGAAAATTTCGATAGATTCTTTAACTATGGGATTTATCAAAAAATCTGAAGAGCGCTATTAAGCGCTCTTTTTGCTATCTAAGACCAAATACTAAACTCAGAACAATTTCGAGCGATCACTATCGTCCGATTGCAAGCTCAATTCTTTCGCAGCGTTACCTAGGTAGTCGGCATCGGTTTCAGACGCCAACTTGATCATCAAGCGCAGATCGTTTGGCGAATCGGCGTGCGAAAGAGCGTCTTCATAGGTAATTTCACCGCGATCATAAAGTTCGAACAATGCCTGATCGAAGGTTTGCATACCCAACTCGTTGGATTTTTTCATCAACTCTTTCAATTCGGCCACTTCACCCTTGCGAATCAGATCCGACGCCAAAGGCGAGTTCAGCAGAACCTCCAAACACGCTCGTCGACCCTTTCCGTCCGGCGTTGGGATCAACTGCTGAGCAATAATCGCGCGAAGGTTTAGCGACAAATCCATCCACAATTGCGAATGACGATCGGCCGGGAAAAAGTGAATGATTCGATCCAGCGCCTGGTTCGCGTTGTTGGCGTGTAGAGTACACAAACAAAGGTGACCGGTTTCTGCGAAAGCAATAGCGTGCTCCATGGTTTCACGGGTACGCACCTCACCAATCAAAATAACATCGGGCGCCTGTCGCAAGGTATTTTTCAGCGCAATCTCAAAGGATTCTGTATCTAAACCCACCTCACGCTGGGTCACAATGCAACCTTGATGCTGATGAATGAACTCAATCGGGTCTTCAATAGAAATGATATGACCTTTTGAGTTGCGATTTCGGTGACCAATCATCGACGCTAAAGATGTGGATTTACCGGTTCCGGTCGCGCCCACAAAAATGATCAAGCCACGCTTGGTCATAGCCAACTCTTTAACAATGTCTGGCAGGCCAAGATCATCAATGCGCGGAATATTGGTTTCGATACGCCGCAACACCATACCGGCGAGGTTTCGCTGGTAAAACGCCGAGCAACGAAATCGCCCTATACCTCGGGCACTCACCGCAAAGTTAAGCTCTTTTTTCTCCAAAAATTCGGTGCGTTGTTTTTCGTTCATCACGCTCAACACGAGCTCGCGGGTTTTTTCCGGCGAAAGTGGCTGTGTTGTTACCGGAGTAACCTTGCCATGGAGCTTAACAGAAGGTGGAACACCAGCCGTGATAAAAAGGTCAGAAGCTCCTTTTTCAACCATAAGCGATAAGAGCCGGTCAAATTCCATAGTGATACTCCAAAAATTAATTCGTTATTAGAAGGCTTCGGGGGATTTTGCTTTTTCGCGAGCCACTTCACGCGAAATTACACGTCGCGCCACCAAATCTTGTAAACACTGATCCATGGTCTGCATGCCAATGGAACCACCGGTTTGAATAGCTGAGTACATCTGAGCAACCTTGTCTTCACGGATTAGGTTACGGATTGCCGGAGTACCACGCATAATTTCATGAGCTGCGACACGACCACCGCCAGCCTTCTTAAGCAAGGTTTGCGAGATAACCGCCTGTAAGGATTCCGACAACATCGAGCGCACCATGGCTTTTTCGTTGGCGGGGAATACATCAACCACTCGGTCAATGGTCTTCGCGGCGGAAGTCGTATGCAGTGTTCCGAACACCAAGTGCCCGGTTTCCGCGGCGGTAAGCGCCAAGCGAATGGTCTCTAAGTCACGCATCTCACCGACAAGAATAATGTCCGGATCTTCCCGAAGTGCCGAGCGCAGCGCTTCAGAGAAGCCATGCGTATCTCGGTGTACTTCGCGTTGATTCACCAAACATTTCTTAGATTCGTGCACGAATTCGATGGGGTCTTCGATGGTCAGAATGTGTTCATACTTGTTGTTATTGATGTAATCAATCATTGCGGCAAGTGTTGTTGACTTACCTGAACCGGTCGGCCCGGTAACCAGAACCAAACCGCGAGGCACCGCACAAATATCGCGAAACACCTGACCCATGCCCAACTCTTCCATCGTTAACACCTTCGAGGGAATGGTTCGAAATACCGCTCCGGCGCCGCGATTTTGGTTGAAAGCGTTCACACGAAAACGAGCAACACCTGGCACCTCAAAGGAGAAGTCATTTTCGAGAAACTCCTCGTAATCCTTGCGCTGCTTGTCGTTCATAATGTCGTATATCAAGGAGTGAACCTGCTTGTGCTCAAGCGGCGGCAAGTTAATGCGTCGCACATCGCCATCAACACGAATCATTGGCGGTAGACCCGCAGAAAGGTGTAAGTCGGAAGCGCCTTGTTTAGCACTGAAAGCAAGCAACTCTGTGATATCCATAAGAAACCTTGTGACGTTTAAATAATTTAACGAGCGTCCGCTGTAAACGAGAAGATAAGTAAGTTATACACGCAAAAGCGGCAGTCACCCTTTAAAACTGACATAATGTATTGAGTGTGTGACCTAAAAAAAGCGATTCAATAAGTATATGCACAACCTTCAACACAACCTAGATAAAGTACTAGACCGAATTCACAGCGCTTGCGATCAGTTTCAAAAGCCAGCCCCACAACTGCTTGCGGTGAGCAAAAAACGATCGGCCAGCGAGCTAAGAGAAGCTTTTTCGCTCGGTCTAAGATCTTTCGGTGAAAACTACCTTCAAGAAGCTCTTGAAAAACAATCCGAGCTTACCGATCTCAATATCGAGTGGCATTTCATCGGCCCTATTCAGTCGAACAAAACACGCGCCATCGCCGAACACTTTGATTGGGTGCACAGTGTTGACCGACTTAAAATCGCGCAACGCCTCGCAGAGCAATGTCCAGAGGGTAAGGTGATTCAGATTTGCGCGCAAATCAATGTCGATCAAGAAGCGACCAAATCCGGTTTGAGTTTCGAGGAACTGCCAGAATTTACAGAGCAGGTCTTAGGTTTGAAAAATCTGAGACTACGCGGGCTTATGGCCATTCCAGCACCTGCCGACAACTTTAACGCGCAAAAGGCATCTTTTTTAAAAATGGCTGAAGCTCTTCGCCAACTGCAACTGAAATTTCCACAAGCCAATCTAGACACCTTATCGATGGGCATGTCATCTGATTTGGAAGCCGCAATCGCGGCTGGTTCGACTATTGTGCGGGTTGGAACTGACATCTTTGGCCCAAGATAGATAGGCTAGACACCTAAATAATCCCAGTATGCTTTCGGGCAGAACTCAATTGTTAGAGAAAGAGAAGTAGTTGCACGTGAATACCCAAACCAACTCGACATCGCAATCCAATCAACTTAGCCATTTCCCCTCTACAGTTGCGTTCATAGGTGCAGGCAATATGGCCGGAGCAATGATCGGTGGATTACTGGCCAGAGGATTACCCAAAGAGCAATTAATCGCCACGGCAAGAACGCCTGAGCGTTGCGAAGCCTTATCGAAAGAATTTGGTATCGAGGCGACGTCTGACAATAAAGCTGCCGTTGAACAATCAGACATCGTACTTCTTGCGGTCAAACCCAACGCTATGAAAGAGGTTTGTCTCGAAATTGCACCACATTTAAAGGCTGATGCAGTAATCATCACTGTTGCGGTGGGAATTCCGATCAGCACCTACATTGGTTGGCTGGGTGAACACGCCATCATCCGCTGCATGCCCAATACACCATCATTAGTGCAGTTAGGTGCCATTGGTTTATACGCCAACGAACTCTGTAGCGAAACGCAAAAATCTTCGGCACAAAGTGTATTGTCTGCCATTGGCTTGTGCGTTTGGGTAGACACCGAAGAGCAGATTCACGCCGTTACGGCGGTATCGGGCAGTGGCCCTGCATACTTCTTCTTAATATTAGAAGCTATGATTGAAGAAGGTGTTCGCCAAGGTTTAAACGTTGAGGTCGCCAAACAACTGGCCATTCAGACCGCCCTTGGTGCAGCTACTCTGGCCGCACAAAGCCCAGATCAACCCGCCGAACTGCGCCGCAAAGTCACATCACCCAACGGCACAACCGAACAAGCTATTAAGCAGTTTGAAAGCGAAAATCTCCGTGCTATCTTTTCCCGAGCGATGACTGCTTGCTCGAACCGCTCCAAAGCCATGGGTGAAGAGCTAAAAGAACAGTAAAAATTAGACGCACCAATTAATTCATAAAACACGTTTCGTTCTGACAGGATAATTCAATGCAGGCCCTAACAAGCATCGCGACTCTGGTCATTCAAACCTTGGCCACGGTTTATCTTTCTTTCGTAGTTTTGCGGTTTCTACTACAGCTCGCCCGAGCCGATTTTTACAACCCCATCTCACAGTCGGTTGTTAAGATCACTAACCCGGTTTTAATGCCTTTAAGAAAAATTATTCCCGGATTCTTTGGGCTCGACATCGCCTGCATCGTGCTCGGTATTTTGGTGGGTTTTATTGCCATTGAATTAAATGTGCTGGCGGTATATCAGCATCTATTTAACCCTCTTATAGCACTGGCTTGGGCAGCAATTGGCTTACTGTCGTTTACCGTAACCATTATTTTTTGGAGCGTGATTGTTATGGTGATCGCAAGCTTCATCGCACCCGGTAGCTATCACCCAGCATTGCAGCTCATTAATCAGTTACTAGAACCTATTCGCGCCCCAATATATAAACTCATTCCGCCCATGGGTGGCTTCGATCTCAGTCCAATCTTCATTCTATTGTTTGTTAAAATCATCGATATTTTGTTGCAGAGTTTGGCGGGTCAGGTAGGTTTACTACCACAATTGGTGCCCGGTTATTGGTAACCAATCAACCTTACCAATTTACGCTGAGACCGATGTTTTTTTGGTCTCAGTGCGATAATGACTGACGCATCATTCATCATTCTATCTGCTTAAAGTTTATTCAGGCCTTAAAAATAACCTCAAAAATATTAAGCCCTAGCACACTGGCTAGATTTAGGCTTTAATATACTTTGTCTATCTTGTCCATAACCTAAAATCTGATTTCGCGAGACGCGGTTAACAAAAATATCCGCCAATAATCAGTAATAGAATGTTTTGAGACGTCAATCAAATTTAAATGTTTGTTAAGTTTCTGACTAATTAGGAACTTTGCTGTAAACAGTAAAACTAAACGATTCACATCAAATAGTGTGCGGTTATTCCCAAGATAGCCTGTTAGATATCACAGTTTTGGTGAGATTCACTCAACTTTTATCCAATTTTTGTCGCTATTATTCGGCATGCATGTCGCTTGAAACATTTATTGAGTAAAACTTGTACCGCTTATCTCGGATAAAACTCTTGATTTCATTGACACTTTAGAAACGATCCTTTGTTCAAAATATGAGTCTTTTTACCTTACAACGCCGACTAAATGATCTTGAACAACATCGAGTTGCTTTGATTAATAAGCTGCTTGCGTTCAAACACTGGTACGACAAGAGCGGACTTCACAGTGCTCAAGCCGATCAGATTATCGAATCAGCACTGGAGCAGTTGCGCCAGCATCACAGCTGCAGCTGTGTTTTGGTTGGCGAGTTTTCCCGCGGTAAAACCGAGCTCATTAACGCTTTGCTTTATTCACGTTACCAATGTCGAGTCATGCCTACTCGTCCGGGACGAACGACGCTATGCCCTACAGAGATTGGCTACAGCGCAGACCTGCCGAATAACAGCATTCAATTGTTGCCCATGTCGACGCGCAAAACCGGGTCGAGCGTAGGTGCTTATAAAAAAATCCCCAACAATTGGATCAACATCGCCTTTGACGTGAGCAATCCTGCGTCTTTGCAAGATGCTCTGGGTCGCATCGCCGAAAAACAATACGTCACCGAAGATCGAGCTCGCGAGCTTGGTTTTAACTGCTCTACCCTAAATCGCCACCCCCAAAATATTCAGCAGGTAGAGATTCCGGCTTGGCGCTATGCATTGGTCAATCTTGATCACCCACTGTTGGCGATGGGCTTAAAAATTATCGATACACCGGGACTTAATGCTCAGGGCGTTGAGCCAGAACTGACGATTTCATTGCTCAGTGAAGCTGACCTGCTCTTATTTACGTTATCAGCAGACGCGCCAGTGAGTGCAACCGATCGAGCTATTTGGCGCGATTACGTTAGCCAAGAAGACAACAGCAAAACCATGGTTCTGCTGAATAAGATCGATAGTTTGTGGGACGACCTTATCTCTGCGCCGTCGGAAGAAGCGTGTATTAACGGTGTGCGTACCGATACAGCATTGGCTTTGGGTTTAGCACTTCAACAAGTGATCCCAATCTCTGCCAAAAAGGCATTGCTTGCCAAGGCTCGCGACGACAAGGGTCTTCTTGAAAAAAGCCGCTTTGATCAGCTAGAAGCACAACTGACGACTGAGTTAATTGATAAACAAAAACTCTTACTTAAATTGCCCGCTATTGAAGATGCATTGGTGTTAATGCGTCAAACGCGCGATCAGCTACATACTCGCCTCTTAGATCAAGCTGAGATGCTGCAATCGGTACAACGAAGCGCCAACGACAACAGCACCGAAACGCTAACGCAGGTAAAAGAATCCATTAAAGATATGCACCGCAGCGTGCACCAAGCGTCTTTGATTCATCGCTCCCACGAGCGTTTGGTCAAACATCAATACGAATCGTTGTTAGCGGTATTTGATCAGAAGCAGATCGAAAAAATCTTTAATTACCTGCACGATGCCGCAGCCGATCCCGATGCGTTATTAAGCCCAGCCATGAAGGCTGCCTTTAAACAAGTTCAGTTTGGCTTGCAAAAACTTATCGCCGAAGCCGATCACGCCAACACACTCATCAGTGAGATATACAGCACGCCCGCAGAAACGGAATCTATGCCGTTAACATCTCGTAAGCTGGATTTGAGTAATCGTAGAGTCGCTCTGGCGCGCTTGAAACAACGTTATGAAAAGCACTTGCAAAGTGTGGAGCAAGGCCCACAAGACAAGGCGGTGGTGCGTTATTTTCTGCTAAATCTCTGTCACGAATTGCGCGCGTTTATCACCGAAACCATTCACCAAATTTCGATATGGCAGGCTCAGGCACTGACGCCGTTATCGTATCCTAATGAATGCCAAAAACAGCTTTTACAAGTTGAATTGCTGGCCTTGTCGCGACTTGGCAACCAACAAAAACCCAGCGATCAACAATTAATTGCTCTTAGGGCAGAACTCACCCTCAGCGAAGATCGTCTCTACACATTAAATCAGCTGATTGAAGCAACCGAAGCCCTAGAACCCGCCGCACAAAGCTCTGCGAAAGTGGTTCCGTTTCAATTTTCCCGCAAAAGCGCAGGGCAATAGCACTGTTTTTATACCTGCGCCGCACACAGCCCTAACCGATGTGGTGCATGTTTCCGAAAAGCTCATATAATACTAGGTTTAGGTGCATTCTTGACTCGAACGCACTCGTGAGCTTTTCAGGAGACTCCCCACCTCATGACCAAACCTTTACCCACAGACTCTGTGGGAATTGTGCAACCTAAACGCCATAGGTTTACCGAACCTCTCACCCTTGCCAGCGGCCAAACCCTTGAAGAATATGAACTGGTTTATGAAACCTACGGTGAATTAAACGCAGCCGCCAGCAATGCGATTCTTATTTGTCATGCCTTATCCGGCCACCATCACGCAGCTGGTTTTCACAGCAATGACGAGAAAAAGCCAGGTTGGTGGGACAACTATATTGGCCCCGGAAAACCCATAGATACCAGCCGCTTTTTTGTGGTGAGTCTCAATAATCTTGGCGGCTGCCATGGTTCAACCGGGCCAACCAGTATCAATCCCAAAACGGGCGAAGTGTGGGGTGCAGACTTTCCACGACTTAGGGTACGCGATTGGGTTCACAGTCAGGCAAAATTAGCAGACGTTTTAGGCATTGAATGCTGGGCCGCAGTGATTGGCGGCAGTCTTGGTGGCATGCAGGCCATGCGCTGGTCACTGGAATATCCAAACCGGTTGCGCCACTGCGTTGTTATTGCCTCGGCGATGAAGCTTTCCGCGCAAAATATCGCATTTAACGAGACTGCACGACAGGCAATTACGTCCGATCCAGACTTCAAAGACGGCCACTACTTAAAGCACAACACCTATCCCAAACAAGGTTTGGCGGTGGCTCGTATGATCGGCCATATCACTTACTTATCTGGCGATGGTATGGGCGAGAAATTTGGGCGCGAGTTAAAAAGCGGCAACTTCGAGCTGGGCAATGAAGAGTTGGTTGAGTTTCAAATTGAAAGCTACCTGAAGTATCAAGGCGAACAATTCTCCGGAACCTTCGACGCTAACACTTACATTCTTATGACCCGGGCCTTGGATTACTTCGACTTGAGTCGTGAATATGAAAACGATCCAGCAAAGGCGTTTGCCGAAGCTCGCTGTAAGTATCTAGTCATCTCTTTTTCCAGCGATTGGCGCTTCTCGCCCGAACGCTCCCGAGAAATCGCCGATGCACTAATCGCGGCACAAAAACCCGTGGTGTACGCCGAAATCGAATCCAGCCATGGTCATGACGCCTTTTTGGTACCGAACGAGCGCTATCAGCAGGTATTTTCACGCTATTTAAAACGAATTGAGGTCTAAGCGATGAGAATTGATTTAGACATTATTGCCAATTGGGTCTCTCCCAATAGTCGTGTGCTCGATCTAGGATGCGGCGACGGTACGCTGCTCGCGCAACTGACCCAAGACAAATCCATCTTTGGATATGGCTTGGAAATCGACGAAGATCATATCAACCAATGTATCGATAAAGACGTAAACGTTATCGAACACGATCTTGATGAGCGCAGCCTGCAAAATTTTGCCGACGCCAGTTTTGATACGGTCATCATGACCCAAGCACTGCAAACCATGCGCTATCCAGATCTATTGCTCAACGAAATGTTACGCATTGGTAAAGAATGCATAGTGACATTTCCAAACTTTGGTCATTGGCGCGCGCGCTTATATTTGGCATTGCAAGGCAAGATGCCGGTTTCCGACTTTTTGCCCTATGAATGGTACAACACACCCAACATCCACTTTTGTACCTTCAAAGACTTTGAAATACTCTGCCGCCAAAAGAACATCAAAGTGCTTCATCGCCAAGTGGTAACCGATAACAGCATCGACCAATTTGGCTCGCAGGTTCTGCCCAATCTGTTTGGCGAAACCGCGATCTATCATTTGAGTTAGTCACGAGGACATTCATCATGTTAAACCGTCACACACATCGTACATTCTGGATTGCAGGGCTTGGCACTGCACTGCTCAGCTTGCTTATGGCATCGGCATCGAGCCAAGCGGCCGACGAACGCTCTGTGACAGAAGACGGTTACAAGATCGTCTACAGTGTGTTTCCCAGTGAGTTCATCAAACCCGATATCGCCGAGCAATACGGATTAATTCGTGGCGCCGATCGAGCACTGCTCAACGTAGTCGTCACCGTTGATGGCAAAGAAACCGAATCGCTGGGTATTCCCGCTTCGATCGAGGGTGAAGCATCCAACCTGCTTCAGCAGTCGCAAACTCTTGAATTTAAAACCATCAACGAAGGCAACACGGTCTACTACATAGCGCCGGTTCGACACCTCGACGAAGAAATCTACAATTTTTATTTGAAGGTCACACCCGAAGGCCACGACAAGGCAATTCGCGTTCAATTCAATAAAAAACTCTATAAATCTCAATAGTGAATATGCTTAAACTGCCTGAAAAGCTCGTCCTTGCCAGCACCAATGCTGGCAAGTTGAAAGAGTTATCTCTACTGCTGTCCCCGTTCAATGTAAACGTGTTAGCACAGTCGGAATTTAACATTGCCGACGCTGACGAAACCGGTCTGAGCTTTATCGAAAACGCTCTCATCAAAGCCCGTCATGCATCTAAAATTTCTGGCTTGGCCGCACTGGCCGACGATTCGGGCCTGTGTGTAGCTGCATTAAACGGCGCTCCCGGAATTCGATCGGCCAGATACAGCGGCGGTGGCGACTCTGAGAATAATCAAAAACTGCTTGCAGAATTGAGCGATGAAACTGATCGCAGCGCTCACTTTGTTTGCGCCTTGGCCTTGGTGACGCACTGGCAAGACCCAACACCAACGGTCGTTTGCGGCCAATGGCATGGTGAAATTTTACGTGCGCCACAAGGTGATTTTGGTTTTGGTTACGACCCGGTATTTTGGGTGCCAACGCACGGTTGCGCAGCCGCGCAGCTCAGCAAAGAACAAAAAAGTGCCATAAGCCATAGAGCCATCGCTTTGCAAAAATTACTGGCTGAACTTAAGGCGCAATAAGTACTGTGACTAAACTTGCCCTGCCTCCGTTGGCCCTGTACGTTCACATTCCTTGGTGTGTACGCAAATGCCCTTACTGCGACTTTAACTCCCACGCCGGTGGCAATGAGATTCCCGAGCAAGAATATCTTACTAAGCTTTTGGACGATTTAACTCTGGAGCGGCAATATGCTTACGGCCGAAAGATTTCGAGTATCTTTTTTGGCGGTGGCACACCGAGTTTATTCACTGCCAAAACCATCGGCACAATTATTGAGCAAGCCGAGCGTATGATTGGCTTCGACGACGCTATTGAGATTACCCTTGAGGCTAATCCGGGAACCGCAGAGCAGGCCAAATTCGCGGATTTTTTTCGCGCGGGCGTGAATCGCCTCTCGATTGGCATTCAATCATTTCAACCTGAGCATCTCATCAAACTCGGTCGCATTCATAACGATACCGACGCTCAGCGAGCCATCGAGATGGCAAAACAGGCGGGTTTTACGCGTCTTAATCTCGATTTAATGCATGGTTTATCGGGTCAAACCGTCGAGCAGGCACTTCGTGATATCGATATGGCAGCAAGCTTTGAGCCGGATCATCTGTCTTGGTACCAATTAACCATCGAAGCCAACACCGAGTTTTATTCCCGCCCACCACAACTACCCGAAGAAGATTGCCTCGCGGATATTCAAGAATTCGGCTTGGCTCGCTTGCAAGAACACGGCTACCAGCAATACGAGATCTCTGCCTACGCGAAAAGCCCGTCGAGCCGATCAAAGCACAATCTAAATTATTGGCAGTTTGGCGATTACCTTGCTATTGGCGCAGGCGCTCACGGCAAGATCACCCATACTGAACAAAATACTATTGAGCGCTACTGGAAAACGCGTCTTCCGGCAGACTATCTCAAAAAAGATTCTTTGCTCGGGTTTACCGCTAACCAAAAAATTGTGTCGAAAGACGAATTGCCCTTAGAGTTTTTTATGAATAGTTTACGTCTGGTCGAGGGTGTGGATGTCTCCTTATACCAAGACAGAACAGGACTCGACTTCAACAAACTGAATCTAACCGCACCTATTAACAAGGGATTGATCGAAATTGTCGATCGTTCGGGTATCGAGACCATAAAACCTACGGATCTGGGGCTTAAATATTTGAACAACACGTTGGATTACTTCTTGTAGGCCGCAGCTCCACCAGAACACCACGCACAATAATTTGGATCAAATCAGTACAAAAAAACCAAGCCCAAATTCGCCAGCAAAGCTGCTAAGATAATCGATGAAATGGATTGCACGGAAAACCGAGAAACTGTGATGTCATGATCGATCGGCAGAAATTTGTTCATAAATTCAAAAACTCGATTGCCTATCGATTGCTGTCGTTGGTCATTCTCATCACTACGGCTATCGCTCTTGCGGCCACCTTAATTAGCGTCTACATCGGCTACCAAAACGACCTCTCACTTCTTAACAAACGTATTGACCAAGTCAAAATCAGCCTGTTGCCAAGCATCACCAGTAGTCTTTGGTCCTTCGACGAAGAACAGCTGATCATCCAGGTTAATAGCCTACTGGATGTCGAAGACGTAATTCAGGCGAAAGTAGTGTGGACGGATTGGAATAAACAACAGCGCGAGATCGTCTCGGGAATCAGCCTACAGCAATTTAATGATTCCGATTTGCTGATAAAAACTTACGATTTGGTGTATCGAGAGAAAAATCTCACCGAACAAAGTCTGGGTCAGTTGCAAGTCACCGCAAGCTTAGCTCGGTTAAAACACAACCTTATTCAACGCACGGGCGTGACCGCATTATTCCAGGGGATTCAAACCTTTGTTATTGCGCTGCTGTTGTTACTGCTCATTCGTAAGCTGCTAACCCGGCACATGGAGTCTATCGCCGAGTTTGCAAAGCGCGTTAATTTAAATAACTTAGAATCACCGCTGAAACTCAATCGAGTTCACCACAAACATACCGATGAACTCGATAACATCGTCGAAGCCTTCAACACTATGCGCGAAACACTGCTGCAAGATATAGAACGCCGACAAATCATGGAAGAAAAACTGCGTCTAGAAACCTTAGAGAAAATCGAATCGCGCAAACAAAAAACCATCGCCGAAGCCGAAAACCGCGCAAAAAGCCATTTTTTAGCAACCATGAGCCACGAAATACGCACACCCATGAACGGCGTGCTCGGCATGATTGAGCTGTTAAAAGATTCCCCATTAGATCGCGAACAAAAAAAGCAGCTCGATGTTATTTATCGATCAGGCAACAGTTTATTAACCATCATCAATGACATTCTTGACTACTCTAAAATCGAAGCCAATAAACTTCACTTAGAGCATATTGAATTTTCATTAGAAGAAGTTATTAACGACTGCTTACAACTCTTCGCTCGCCAAGCCAATCATAAAAATATTGAATTAATATCGCGAATTGCCCCGGATATTCCCAGCCATTATTTGGGCGATCCTACACGGATACGACAAATTCTGAATAATTTAATCAGCAATGCCTTAAAGTTTACCGAACGTGGCTACGTATTTTTGGATGTATCGCTGAAATCAAAACAACAACATGAATATGACATTCACTTTTCGGTAGAAGACTCGGGTACTGGTATTAACCTAGATCAAGCCAAATTATTGTTTGAACCCTTCCAGCAGGGTGACAATAGTACAACCCGAAAATACGGCGGCACCGGCTTAGGTTTAGCCATTTGCAAACATCTGGTCGAGATGATGAATGGCGACATTGCTGCCTGTATAAATCACCCCAGAGGCACACAAATAAAATTTCACATCCAATTAGACGTCAACCCTTTACTCCTCAAAAACCAAGTCTTTAATCCCGATGATTTATCAAAATGGAAAACTCAAAACTCCATCTTGTTTTTAGGCATTACCGATTTTTATCAAGAAATTATTACTCGAAAATTTGATTACTGGAAAAGTAACCGCAACTATTTCAGCCTAAATGATTTAAATGCTACAAATAATGTAGACGTTATTATTATCGATATTAATCGCTATTTAGAAAATAGTTTAGCCAAACCGTTCACTGAGCTAACCACTCAAGAACATTTTCAAAAATTGTTAAATTCGCTCAAACAATTTTCGCGAGCGCCAAAGCCAATACCAATCATTACCATTTCTTCGGTGAGTATTAGTCAGCCGCAGAAGAACCAATGGGTAAACGAAATCTTTTCGCAAATTGAACAAAGTACTTTTTTATCGCTAGAAGCGCAGCTACCCAAGCCCTTGATGCTGAATCAGCTTGAGCATTCGTTATTTGATATTCTTTCTGGCAAACAAAGCTCATTTAAATCCAAGAATACGCCAAAGCCCGTCACCAAAACGTCAGAATTTATTTCCGGTTTAAAAGTCTTGGTCGCCGAAGATAATTCGGTGAATCAAATGGTTATAAAAGGCATGTTGAAAAAGCTAAAGGCGATTCCTACCGTTGTGGAAAATGGCCGACTTGCCGTTGATGCGGTAATAAATGCGCCAGTACCTTTTGACATGATCTTAATGGATTGTGAAATGCCTGAAATGGACGGCTTTCAAGCGGCGCGTTTGATTCGCGAATTTGAACGCGAAAATCAACGGGTCCCAATTACCATCATTGCTTTGACGGCCCACGTTTTGGCCGAACACCAAACAGCCGTGTTTGCCTCGGGCATGAACTACTATCTGACCAAACCTATGTCGATGCAAAGTTTGTTGACGGCCATACATGAATTAGAGATCGAAACTTCAGAATCAAAAGCCTGAGTTGATTTGCAGTTAGCGAATATGGCCGTGTTCGCCAACTATTTTAGACAAGCCTCATAGTTCATCGGGAAAATTTCTCAACACGATTTATTGCTCGCGACAATATCAATAACCGTTTATTCTGACCTTAATATGTCATACGCATTGGCTAAACTTTTAATGTTCTTTAATCATTCAATGAATATGAAGAAATTGATTCTGCGAGTTTCAATTTTTCGAAAACTTCAATAAATTAGTGTTATCAAATTTGGCGCAACAGCTCGATTACCGATATGGTTTACTTGAATCAGCCAAATACCTATGAAAACGAATTCCAGCAAATTGTTTAGCCAATTGCATTAGTGGCTAACGGCTCTTAGAAGATAGTCAACCCATGTCACAAGACCAAGCTAGTAAAAAAGATCCAGACACTCAGCCAATATCTTTAAATAATCCAGATTTCTACATCAATCGAGAAATCAGTCATCTGAAATTTAACCAGCGGGTTTTATTACAGGCTCTCGATTATGGTCATCCTCTGTTGGAGCGACTCAAATTTTTGCTTATTTTCAGCTCCAACTTGGATGAATTTTTCGAAATCCGAGTATCGGGGCTATTCTCGCGTATCGATTTAGAACAAGAACGTGCTGGCCTTGACGGTTTACCGCCAGAAGAGGTGTTGCATAAAATTAGCGAAATGTGTCACCCACTGGTTGAACAGCAGTACAAAATTTTGAATGAACAACTTATCCCAGAGATGCAAAAAGAAAACATTCATTTTGTTCGCCGAGGTGATTGGTCTGATGCTCAAAAAGACTGGGTAAAAACCTTCTTCAAAGAAAACATCATCCCCGTTAGCAGTCCCATTGGACTCGATCCCGCACACCCGTTTCCGTTGCTGGTTAACAAGAGTTTGAACTTCATTGTCTCTCTTGAAGGCAAAGACGCCTTTGGTCGCGAAACCGGTTTAGCAATTGTGCCCGCGCCGAGATCTCTCGATCGCGTTATTCGCATACCGGATGAGCTGTGCGAAGGTGGCGACAACTTCGTGTTTTTATCGTCAATGATTCACGCTCATGTTGATTCGTTATTTCCGGGCATGACAGTTAAAGGCTGCTATCAATTTCGCATTACACGCAACGCCGATTTGGATGTGGATATGGAGGGTGTTGCCGACCTAGCCTTGGCGTTAAGAGGCGAATTGGCGTCACGTCGATTTGGTCGCGCCATTCGCCTTGAAGTGGCCGACGATTGCCCCGACGCGCTGATCGATATTTTGTTAGAAAAAACCAAGCTCGATCGCAGCAATCTTTATCAAGTGAACGGCCCAGTAAACCTAAAAAGGCTGATGCGCATTCCAAGCTTGGTCAATCGCCCCGACCTGAGTTATCCGTCGTTTACACCGGGTATCCCCAAAGGTCTGCGCGACCGAAAAAGCATGTTTACTTCTATTGCCAAAAAAGATTATCTGCTCATGCATCCGTTTGAGTCGTTCACACCGGTGATTGATCTCATTCGTCAGGCGGCCGTCGACCCTGATGTGTTAGCGATTAAACAAACGCTTTATCGAACCGGCGACAATTCTCCAATCGTACATGCGTTGCTAGAGGCAGCACGAAATGGAAAGGAAGTAACCGCTGTCGTTGAATTGCGAGCACGCTTCGATGAAGAAGAGAACCTTGCCCTTGCCGCTGAATTACAAGCTGCGGGCGTTGTTGTGGTTTATGGCGTGGTTGGCTACAAAACCCACTCAAAAATGATTTTAATCGTACGTCGCGAAGGTAAAAAATTGCGCCGTTATGTGCACTTGGGTACCGGTAACTACCACGTTGGCACTTCTCGTCTTTACACCGATTATTCACTTTTAACGGCCGACGAAGATATTTGTGCGGACGTTCACAAAGTTTTCCAACAATTAACCGGTATGGGCAAAATAGAGCGTATAAAGCGGGTACTAAATGCGCCATTTACGTTAAAAGCAGGATTAATTGAGCTGATCGAACAAGAAATCACGGCTGCTAATGCGGGTAATAAAGCCCGAATTATTATGAAAGCGAACGGTCTAACAGAGCCTGACATCATTCATGCCCTGTACCGCGCCAGCCAACACGGCGTATCTATTGATTTGATCATTCGCGGCATGTGTTGTTTACGCCCAGGTATTCCAGGAGTGTCGGAAAACATTCGCGTAAAATCCATTGTCGGACGCTTTTTAGAGCATACTCGCACCTACTACTTTGCAAATGCACAACCTTCCATTTATTGTGGCTCGGCGGATTTGATGGAACGCAACCTCAACCGACGTGTTGAAGTTTGTTTTCCGATCCAATCATCCAGCTTGGCAAACCGTGTGCTATACGATTTGGAAGCCTATTTGGAAGACAAATCCCAAAGTTGGGTGTTAGGTAGTGATGGTGAATACACCCCTCAAACGAAGAGGGATTTAGACGATGGCGTGCAGAATCGCCTTTTACAGTCGCTGAAGAATTAAACAAACATAAAATATGGACTGTGACTTAAAAAACTCCTAGCACAAGAACGATTAAGCGCTTGTCCTTGAGCCTTACAGTCCTTATCATCCCTGCCCTATTACCCTATCTAGCCAACGGGCAAACAGAATTAAGCGGAGACAAGAACATGAGTGAAGCGATCCTACAGATCACTGACGACACTTTTGAAGAGCAAGTCCTAGGTGCAGAAGGTCCTGTTTTGGTGGACTTCTGGGCGACCTGGTGTGGCCCCTGTAAAATGATTGCACCCATTCTTGAAGAATTGGTGGGTGTATACGACGGCAAAGTGACCATCTGCAAAATGGACGTAGATGCACACAAAGAAACCGCCTCTAAATTTAATATCCGTGGCATTCCAACGCTGATGATTTTCAAAAACGGAAATTTAGAAGCTACCAAAGTGGGCGCATTGTCTAAGCAACAGCTTATCGATTTTATCGACAGCGCGCTGTAATACGTAAGGGCGAAGCAGTGCAAACCGGCCGAAAATTCTTTTGATTACCAAAAATGTGATCAAAATTTTGAAGAAATTTAAAACACCGTTTTGCACTCGCCCGAACTTATCGCTATACTTGTTTTGTTTCTGCCCAGTCATACTCTTGCCTCAAGTTTGCAGGTCTGCACACTCACCATAAATTCCGAGTGATGCCTTCGTCCTAGAAAGCCTTAATTTCCATTTGAATACTTTCTATCGACTCTGATTATTGATGTCCTCCAAACTTTTCCGAGATGTTTGCCATACTGAATGAGCACCGGGTATACAATTTAAATTTAACGACATAAAGACCAATTATGTTTATTGCATAACAATAAAATCACATGCAATAAACCCTTTTGGATTACGGAACATTTATTGGAACGACCGATTAATTTATCCGTTAATCAGTTGCTCCTTGTATTAAGGTCAAAGACATTAATACGCTATAACATTTGAAAATTTCAATTGATTTTCTTATATCAAAATCAATTGCGTAAATAAGAACAATTAGCCGTGTTTTAGTCGCTCGGTAACGCCAGTAAAACACTCAAATAAACGCTGAAAACCACGTAGCGTTAGGCATAAAAAATTATACCTCGCAAAAATACTGGTGTTTTATCGAAGCCATTCGCGTCAAGGATTTAATTGACTCAATTGATAATCTTAACGACCTAACGTTTATGAAAGAGCAACTCAAATTGCTTCGTTTTGTCGAATTTCCTAAGTTAATTTCTATGAATGCCGAAAATTAAAATACCTTTTATGCGATTCGCAAACTTTGAAACAATTTTTTATCAGAACAATTTTCACTAACCGGTTTATACAAACCAATCGTTAATCAATCCGTATCGAGAACTTGCTCGTACGGCGCCCACCCCTAAGACTTCAATTACCTATGAATTTAACAGACCTAAAAACGAAACCCATCGAGGAACTTATTAATATCGCAACAGAGATGGGCCTCGAAAACATGGCTCGGTCGCGAAAACAAGACATCATCTTCAACATTCTTAAACGCCACGCAAAAGGCGGAGAAGATATTTATGGCGACGGTGTACTTGAAATCCTTCAAGATGGTTTCGGCTTTTTACGCTCCGCAGACAGCTCCTACCTTGCAGGTCCCGACGATATCTACGTTTCTCCTAGCCAAATCCGACGCTTTAACCTGCGCACAGGTGACACCATTGCAGGAAAGATTCGTCCTCCTAAAGACGGCGAGCGCTACTTTGCTCTGTTAAAAGTTAATGAGATTAACTTCGACAAACCGGAAAAACTGCGCAACAAAGTATTGTTTGAAAACCTAACACCCTTATTCCCAGATCAACGTTTAGTTTTAGAAGCCGGTAATGGCTCAACAGAAGATTTGACGGGTCGAATCATCGACTTGATTGCGCCGATTGGTAAAGGTCAACGTGGCTTGATTGTAGCACCACCGAAAGCCGGTAAAACCATCATGATGCAGAACATCGCTCAGGCTATTACCCGTAACAACCCAGAATGCCATCTAATCGTTCTTCTTATCGATGAACGTCCTGAAGAAGTAACCGAAATGCAGCGCTCGGTGCGCGGCGAAGTGGTTGCCTCAACCTTCGACGAACCACCTTCACGCCACGTACAAGTTGCCGAAATGGTGATCGAAAAAGCCAAGCGCTTAACCGAACACAAAAAAGACGTTGTCATTCTTCTAGACTCGGTAACCCGTTTAGCACGTGCCTACAACACCGTTGTGCCTTCATCCGGTAAAGTATTGACCGGTGGTGTTGATGCCCACGCCCTTGAACGTCCTAAGCGTTTCTTCGGTGCCGCACGTAATATCGAAGAAGGCGGCAGCTTATCGATTGTTGCGACTGCGTTGATCGATACCGGCTCAAAAATGGACGAAGTTATCTTCGAAGAATTTAAAGGTACCGGTAACCAAGAATTACACCTTGATCGTAAAATCGCCGAAAAGCGCGTTTACCCAGCGATCAATGTACGCCGCTCAGGCACCCGTCGCGAAGACTTGTTGATGAAAGAAGACGAGCTACAACGCGTATGGATTTTGCGCAAACTTCTTCACGACATGGAAGATGTTGCCGCAACCGAATTCCTTGTGGATAAGTTGAAAAACTTCAAAACCAACGATGAATTCTTCTTATCGATGAAACGTAAGTAATCGAAGCATCAGAATAAACCGGTCGGCTCTCGGCCGGTTTTCACCACCTCTCATCTGTAAATCTTACTGAACGTCCAACAGCGCTCGCTGATACAATAGCAATACAAAACTCGTTTTGTTACGTACCTGACTTCCCAGCCATTCATTGCACGATAAGTATTCATGACCGATAAAGCCCTGAAATACAAAGACTTACGAGACTTCTTAGACCTGCTCGAAAAACGCGGCCTACTCAAACGCATCACTCACGCCATTGATCCCAATTTAGAAATGACCGAAATCGCCGATCGAACCCTGCGTGCAGGCGGCCCGGCGTTGTTATTCGAAAATCCCGTCGGCAGTGATATTCCGGTATTAGCGAACTTGTTTGGCACACCCGAGCGTGTTGCTCTGGGAATGGGAGCAGAAAATGTCGAAGCTTTACGCGAAGTGGGTAAGTTGCTGGCGTTTTTAAAAGAGCCCGAACCGCCAAAAGGTTTGAAAGACGCTTGGAGCAAAATGCCGATCTTCAAACAAGTGTTGAATATGGGCCCAAAAGAAGTCTCGCGGGCGCCTTGCCAAGAAATCAAACTCGAAGGCGATCAGGTCGATTTAACCAAGCTGCCCATCCAAACCTGCTGGCCGGGTGACGCGGCTCCCTTGGTAACTTGGCCTTTGGTTGTGACTCGTGGCACTCAAAGGGAGCGACAAAATCTGGGTATTTATCGCATGCAATTGATTGGCAAAAACAAGCTGATCATGCGCTGGTTAAGCCATCGCGGTGGCGCACTCGATTTTCGTGATTGGCAAATAGAACATCCGGGTCAGCCATTCCCGGTGTCTGTGGCACTCGGCGCCGACCCAGCGACTATTTTAGGCGCAGTTACGCCCGTTCCCGATACGCTCAGCGAATACGCGTTTGCAGGTTTATTACGTGGCGATAAAACCGAAGTGGTGAAATGTATCGGTAATGATCTACAAGTACCGGCTTCTGCGGAATTTATTCTGGAAGGCCATATTGCCCCCGGCGAAATGGCCGACGAAGGCCCGTTTGGTGACCATACCGGTTACTACAACGAAGTCGATTCTTTTCCGGTGTTTACCGTGGACAGAATTACCCATCGCAAAAATCCGATTTATCACAGCACCTATACCGGCCGACCACCGGATGAACCGGCAGTTTTAGGCGTCGCCTTAAACGAAGTGTTTATCCCGATTTTGCAAAAACAATTCCCGGAAATTGTCGATTTTTATTTGCCGCCAGAAGGCTGCTCTTACCGACTCGCCGTTGTGACCATGAAAAAACAATATCCCGGCCATGCCAAGCGTGTGATGATGGGAGTTTGGTCTTTCCTGCGCCAATTTATGTACACGAAGTTTGTTATCGTCACCGATGACGACGTCAATGCTCGGGATTGGAATGATGTGATCTGGGCTATTACTACTCGTATGGACCCGGCTCGCGACACCACACTGGTAGAAAACACCCCCATCGATTATTTGGATTTTGCCTCGCCGGTTTCGGGTCTTGGCTCGAAAATGGGAATGGATGCTACTCATAAATGGCCAGGGGAAACCAATCGCGAATGGGGCACCGCAATCGCTATGGATCAAACAGTGAAAGACAAAATCGATGGTATTTGGGATGAATTGAATATTTTCTGATATTCAATTTTTATAGGAAGCTCTGATTAACCCAGAGTTTCCAGCGACACAAGAATGTGTCGCCAATTTCAAGAACGGTAAGTGATTGAAATTGTGAAGAAATTGGAAATCGCATTTTCAATTTCTGTCCTCTGATTAAATCAGGGATGAGTTAATCAGAGGTTCCTATAGTCGTCAGTAGTGGTACCTACACGAGATAATCGTGATTGCGATATCGTCTACGGCATAAACCAAACGATTGATATCATCGATTCTCCGCGACCAGAAGCCGGAGAGATTTTCTTTTAACGCTTCTAGCTTGCCATTACCTTCGAACGAAGAGCGTTGAGCATCAGCGATTAATTTGTTGATGCACTCTAACGTTTTCTTATCTTGTGTCTGCCAATAGATGTAACTGTTCCAAGCTTCATCAGTTCACGATGAAAGCCTACTACTCATCAATCAGCGCTCTATGAGTTGTTTTTCGATTTTTAAATTGTGCAATTGAACGATTTAAGTGCTCAGCATTAACAGGCGAACGAAGTAAATGCACCGTTTCCATAAGGCTGTTGTAGTAATCCAGCGACATTACCACGGCATCTTCAGAGTCACGACGAGTAATTACAACGATATCTGCGTCATCCACAACGCTATCTAAAACTGCTTTAAGCCTATTTCTGGCATCGGTAAAAGAAACGATTTTCATAGAACGCCCAACTTGTAGAACATTTGGTATAAGTCTAACCAAGAAATAAAAACAAGTACCGAATTCGCGCAAGACTTTCGTTGGCGACAAATACCAGACTGTAGAAACGAATACTCGATCTTACTCTTAGCTGTTCACAAGAGAGTATTTTATCCAGTACTTTTGTGAATAACTCCTGAGAAACCACCCACCTTAACGATTAATAGCTCCGTTTAAAACCCTCAAAGCATGGCATATAAAGGATCTTGTCGATAGTAAACACTCACACCAAACATTCAATTCTGTGCTGACTAAGATTTACACAAAAAAGCTATTGAGCTTCTGCGTAATGGTGATATAGTTACATATAACACCATTACAACTAACTCGGGCCAATGACATGTTAAGCGCAACATCGCTTCCAATGATTCACCGACAACACCAACACATCCGCTCGCTGATTTGGTTGTGGAGTTTTGCTGCATTCACGATGTGGATAATTATGTTCGCAAACGCCGCACACGCTGAAGATGCCAATCAAGGCAAAAAAACGTTTAACTTGTCAGAGGTTCATCAGATTGATGTGTCTGACTTCTACCAAGTGACGCTAATTCAGGGGGACAAAGAATACGTAACCGCCACCGGTCCTTCGCAGGCGCTTGCCAATATTGACGGCCAGTTTCAAGGCAACGTGCTTTCATTGGGTAGTAAGACCGATGCACTACTGCCAATCTCTCTAGAAATTGGTATCAAAAATCTAGAAAAACTCGTCCTCGAAAATGTATTAGAAACCAAAATTGAGTCTCTAAATGCCGACAAACTGAGCCTAGCGTCTGTGGGTACCGGATTATTATCCTTGGGTAAAATATCTGCGCAAAAACTCAAAATTACCAGTCATGGTACCGGCGAAATCTGGGGCGAATTACTCACCAGCACCGACGTCAATCTCACCGTATCAGGCTCAGGCAACGTCAACATATTTGAGCTGAAGGCCAACCATCTGCGCACCAATATTTCTGGCAGCGCCGGAGTTCATATCGATCACGTCGGCGAGGTAGAAACCTCTGCCATTTCGCTTTCCGGGTCGGGCTTGTTTGATGCCGCCAACCTCATCATGCATCAAGCAGAAATCGCTATCGCAGGTTCTGCGAACGCTTTGGTTAACGTATTAGAAAACTTAGACGTCAGCACTTCCGGTTCAGGCACCGTTACCTACTATGGTAATCCCAACATTGATTCGGGCATTTTCGGTACCGGCTTAGTGCGTCGCGCGTTTTAAGGCTGGAGCAGATTAATGCAGGAAAACTGGAACGATCAACAGCCTATTTATAGACAACTTAGGGATCGTGTTGCGGCTTTAGTAATGAGCGGACAAATCAAAGAAGGGGAATTTGTTCCTTCAGTTCGCCAAGTAGCCACCGAATCGCAAGTCAATCATTTAACCGTGAGTAAAGCCTATCAAGAACTGGTTGATGAAGGCGTCTTAGAGATGAAACGCGGCCGTGGCATGTGTGTGATGACAGGCGCCCAGGAACAATTGCAAAAGCTTGAACGCAGCAGATTTATTCAAGAACAACTGCCCGAATTCGCCAAAAAGATGCAGCAGTTGAATATTACCCCGCAAGAATTGATCGAACTGATTAAGGAAATACAATGACAAGTCCGGTCGTAAAAATTCGTAATCTGGAGAAGCATTACGGTCGCACACAAGTAGTCGACATCCCGCAGCTTGATATTGAACCCGGACGCATTGTTGGCTTAATTGGCCCAAACGGTGCCGGTAAAACCTCAACCATTCGCTGCTTACTGGGTCTTTCTCAATTTAAAGGTCAACTCGAAGTTTTGGGATTAAATCCCTATACAGATCGATCTAAATTATTAAAAGACGTTGCCTTTATCGCCGATACCGCTGTTTTACCGAAATGGATTAATACTCAGCAGCTGCTCGATTACATGGCCAAGGTACATCCGAATTTTAATATTGAAAAAGCCAAACGCTTTTTATCTCAAACCAATATTCGACCAACGGCAAAGGTTAAAACCTTATCTAAAGGCATGATGACGCAATTGCACTTAGCCTTGGTTATTGCCATTGAAGCAAAACTCCTGTTACTGGATGAACCAACGCTTGGCTTGGATATTATTTATCGCCAGCAATTTTACGAGCAATTATTAAACGATTTTTTCGAAGAAGATCGCACCATTATTATTACTACCCACCAGGTCGAAGAAATCGAAACCATCCTTACCGATCTTATTTTTATCAACCAAGGTTCGGTGGTGTTAAACGTCGCGATGGACGATATTGCCTCTCGATTCGTTGAATTAACGGTTTCTTCCGATAACTATCAACAAGCAAAAGCGCTTAACCCCATTCGTGAGCGCTCAAATCTTGGCAATACCATCTTTACCTTTGAAGACACAGATCCACAATTACTCACAAATTTAGGCAGAATGAACACACCAAGCCTGTCAAATTTGTTCATCGCTAAATGCGCCCAAGATTCAGCCAAGGGAGTACAGTCATGAACACTTCCAGCTTTATTGCGCAACTAAAACGCGAGTATTGGGAATCGAAAGCGTGGTTAATTCTATTACCCACGATTCCCGCCGTACTCATCACATTGTTGATTATCTTAGTTTCACAAGTAGGTGAATTTGCTCAAATCGAAACCACACCGTCGATTCCGTTTGAAAGCTCACAGCAACCGCAAATTCTCGATTTTAGCATCGATGAAAACTCATCTACGTCAGATACCGACGAAGAAAACGATGACTTCAATGTAGAAATTAACGTAGAAGCCAACGGCGGTGCTCGCATTGACTCGGTGCTACAACTGCTGATGGCCGTGGGTTGGTTTAATGCATTCTTCTACTTTCTAAGCTGTTTATATTCCGACCGTAAAGATTCGAGCATTTTGTTCTGGAAATCGCTACCCGTTAGCGACACCCAACAGGTTCTATCCAAGTTTACCTTTGGAATGGTTTCGTTTCCGATGGTCTCTATGGCCATTGGTTGGATACTGATGGTGGTACTCGTAGTTATTGATAACACCCTCATCGAGAGCTCAGGATTTAACCTAATTGAAGAACTTGAACCCAACAGAAACGTGTTTGTAGATTTTATTGTTGCACCCTTTGTTTTGTGGGGATTAACAGCGCTAAAATTTTTTCCTTTGGTAGCCATAGCCATGTTGGTATCGGCGGTATCGAAAAGATCGCCCTTTTTATGGTTGATCTTTCCGCTGTTTATCATCTCAATTATCGAACGCATATTTTTGCATTCAAACAATCTTCTGGATTGGTTTTTATCACACCTACCCGTGTTCGAAACCGAAGCCTTTAGTGAAATTTCCTCCGACCCTGTCGGATTTATGGATCGATATTATTTTTACGGTGCAGCAGTACTTGTTCGTGATACGGTTTTAAGTGTCATAATAATCGCCTTGTGCATATGGCTGCGCAAAAATCGATTTGAAATTTAGCGGTGGGACCTAGTTGTTCCCAGTGCAACACCGAGGAACAACATGGAACACCAAGCGACATCTAAAGGCGAATTTTTCAGCAGATATTTAATTGCTTTAATTGCAACGGGCATCGTGCTCGGAGCAGTGATAGGCAGCTTGGCGCCGAGCGTCGGCATTGCCCTTGGGTTATTGGGCGAATTGTTTGTTGGTGCTCTGCGCGCCGTCGCCCCCATTCTGGTATTCACCCTATTACTAACGGCGATTGCCACGCGCTCAAAAGACAGCAGCCTTAAATTCGGACCAATACTAACGCTCTACATTATAGGTACCCTAAGCGCGGCCTTTATCGCCGTAGTACTCAGCCTTCTCTTTCCTTCAGAACTGGTTCTAAACAACTCCGCCGGTGATATCAATCCACCCAGTGACGTTCAACAGGTACTTAGAAACCTTCTGTTTCGCATTGTCGACAACCCCAATAACGCCTTGGTGACAGGGAACTACATCGCCCTAGTTGCTTGGGCAGTAGCACTTGGCTTTGCCCTTCAAGGGGCAGCAGACAGTACCAAAAGAGTCATTAGCGACTGCGCACAAGCCATAGCAACCTTAACCCGCTGGGTTATTCGCTTCGCGCCCTTGGGCGTTTTCGGCCTTGTGTGTAAAACCGTGGCGCAAACGGGCTTGGGAGCCATGACTAACTTTATCCATCTGCTGTTCGTTTTATTGGCAGCGATGTTAATAGTCGCGCTCATCGTGAATCCACTTATCGTCTTTGTAAAACTGAAACGTAATCCCTATCCATTGATTTTTACCTGCTTAAAAGAAAGCGGAATTACCGCGTTTTTTACCCGCAGTTCTGCGGCCAATATTCCAGTTAACCTAGAATTGTGTCGCCGATTAAAACTCGACGAAGAACTGTATTCCGTATCGATTCCGCTCGGTGCTAACGTCAATATGGCCGGTGCCGCAATCACCATCACCGTAATGACGTTAGCCGCCGTTAATACTCTAGGCATTGAAGTAAGCTTTATTTCAGCGCTTTTACTGAGTGTAATCGCCGCGGTATCAGCCTGTGGCGCCAGTGGTGTGGCAGGTGGATCTCTATTGTTGATTCCCTTAGCGTGTAATCTTTTCGGTATCAGTGGCGATGTAGCGAGCCAAGTCATCGCCATTGGTTTTGTTATTAGTGTTATTCAAGACTCCGCCGAAACAGCGCTCAACAGCTCAACTGATGTTGTTTTTACCGCCGCTTGCTCCAAAAGCAACGAAATCCCATCTTAAAAATCTACCAATAAAACAAACGGCAGTTGCAAAAATACAGCTGCCGTCTTCGCCTCGATTTTGTTCAAACACCAACAAAACAGTCATGAGAATAGAATAAAGATTTATTAGTCTTTATCACCAGCACAAAGCTAAGATATGGGAATCATTTGTGCTTAACAAATGACACTATTGGGAGCTCTGACTAACTCATCCACGATTTAATCAGAAGAAAAGTTGAAAAAACGATTTTCAACTTATTCAGAATTTCAATCACGCACCGTTTTTGAAATTGGCAGCACATCTTTGTGTTGCTAAAAACTAAGCACTAGGAATTAAGTAATGAAAGCTATTGAACTGATTATTGAAGCCATCATATTTAGAAGCCGCTGGTTATTGGCGCCATTTTTCTTGGGGCTAATCGTTGCCACCATTGCTTTGCTCGTTAAATTTATGAAGGAGCTTTATTTATTGGCTTCAGAATTATTCAGCCTTACCTCTTCCGACGTTATTATTTCAATTTTAACCTTGGTTGATACCACACTCATCGCAAGCCTACTGTTCATCATAATATTAAGCGGCTACGAAAGCTTCGTATCTAAAATTGATTTTTACGATCACGAAGATCGCCCTTCTTGGATGGGTAAAGTTGGATTTTCAGAACTAAAACTGAAACTCATTGGCGCCATTGTGGCCATTTCTGCCATCGAACTGCTTAAAGCCTTCGTAGACGGTACTGCAACCAATCAAGAAATTGCTTGGAAAATTGCCATCCATATGACATTTGTTGTCTCAGGCGTATTGTTCGCCATTACCGATTATATCTCTGCCAGAAAAAACAAGGACGACAAACACTGAACGAAAAATTAATTAACTAAGAGCTTTCAGCGACATAACGATATGTCGCTAATCCCAACAAATGATTTAAGTTAAGCATAAAATGTAAATCGCGCCGTCAAAGCTAATATTAAATACTACCCCAAAAAAATTTGACTCGTTAAGAGGTTAATCTCGTCAAATTCACGCATGCCAATTACAACTCACCACGCTGAATTTTATTGGCGATATCTTGTAAGATTTCGATTAAGCCACCGTTAAATAAAAATTGGTCGGTAAAAAGGTATTCTTTTGCCGCCCCATAACTTTCTTTACGATCTAAGGTAACAAAAGCATAACCACCGCCGCGATTACCGTCGGCATTAAACGCTCGGCCGAGCTTTATACGTTCGCCATTCATCACGGTTTTATCGTGAAACACGCCCTTGGGTAGACCGCCTTCGGCCTCGGTTTTAAAAAATCGGTGTTGCATGGAATCTAAAAACCACACTAAACCCTGTTTGGGGAATTCAATTTGATAATGTAGCCATTTACTTTCACCGGTTCTTTTGTTGGTGAAATAGGTCGCGTTAGAGATAAGCATATAATCGTGATCGATTAAAAAATAATAGGTTTTGTGTTCGTTTCGGTCGTCTTGAATACTGGCCACCACTCGGGGATCTTGAGCAATGGTTAAAGGATTGATTTCAGTAAATTGTCTCATGAAAACTACAACTCACCACGCTGAATTTTACCGGCGATATCTTGTAGAATTTCGATTAAGCCACCGTTAAATAAAAATTCGTCGGTAAAGAGATATTCTTTTGCAAAATAACCATCCTCCTTACGATCTAAGGTAGCAAAGGCATAACCACCACCGCGATTGCCGTCGGCATTAAAAGCTCTGTTTATGGCTATACGCTCACCGTTGATAGTGGTTATATCGTGAAACACGCCCTTAGGCAGACCGCCTTCGGCCTCGGTTTTAAAAAATCGGTGTTGCATGGAATCTAAAAACCACACTAAGCCCTGCTTGGGAAATTCAATTTGATAGTGGAGTAACTCTTTTTCAAATGTGTTGGGATCTTCGTAATTTGTAATTCCATAAATAATCAAATATTCATCAATAATTAAAAAATAATACGAATTTCTTGTGTCTACGTTTTCCACAATGGTGGCAACCAATCCGGGGTGGTTCATCACAGTATATGGATCTATTTCTGCAAATTGTTTCATTTGTTTGCTCCTTACACGCTTTTTAGGGGAATACGAGTAACAATACCCGCTCGCTCTAGTACGCCTAGGGTTTTGGGGTTTTTATCGTAGGTAAAGGTTTCTATAGGGCCGTATTCTTGACCGGTTTTAGGTTCGCCAAAGGGTGTTACTGGGTTGTGTGCCGTATTGTCTTTGGTCATACCATTACCCAAAAATTGCTCATTGGCACCTAAGGTATTATTCATTTGATGACGTACCCTTAAAATATGCCGCATATCTTCATCAAAACCCAGATTTTTAGCCGCTTTATTGAATTGGCGCTTGTCATTGAGGTTTAGTTTCAGTTCCGCAGCTATAGTAATAATCCGCTCATAGCCTTGGCTATATTCCTCGGTCATAGAGGGCGCAATGAGATGTTCCTGTCCCTTAAACTTGTAGGCAATTTCCTTTTCTGCAAAGCCACCCAAATTGTCGTAGGTGGGTATAAAACTCACCATATCACCTTCTTGGAAGGCTTGCTCTTGGTTGATTAACAACAGGGTGTAATCGCTTTTGGGGTCGTAATCCAGTCCCAGCGCTTGGGCGATTAATTGGGCGTCGGTATCGGCAAATTCGATTTGGGTAAAGGTG
>CALMJT010000173.1 GCA_937864365.1 uncultured Alteromonadales bacterium
TTTCAATTTCTTCCCTCTGATTAAATCAAGGATGAGTTAATCAGAGGTTCCTATAGGCTCTAACACATCTGTAATCGCCGATCATCAATATATCTTTTTACTTGGTAATACAACAAAGATTAAAAGATACCAAATTCACCCACCTTTATCGAAATCGGTGGATTTCCACCCATTTTTCATTCTCTAGTCTTTGGCGAATCTACACATTTCCGTAACTTTAGCCAAAATTTCACATTGGTATGCTTCTCGCTCAGTGTCGCCAGCGTTACATCTAATTGATTTAATTATGAACGATTGTACGCCACATCGAAATAGCATGTGAAATACGAACATAACAATAACAGGCAATTGGACCATGAGAAGACATCACCAAAGTTTATTATTTTTGGCCGTGACAACTGCTGCAACGACACCCTTAGCGAATGCCAGTGAATTACAAGATGCGTTTGTGGAAGACGCTAACTTGAGCCTGCAATCACGTTTTGCCACCATCACTCGCGAATTTAAAGAAGCTCCTCAAACCGATCGCGAGCAGTCTGTATTAGGTTTACGCTTTAAATACGAAACCGGGAAAATTGCAGACAGCATTCGCTTGGTAACGTCTATTTATCACGTAGAAGAAGTTTATACGAGCGGAGCCGCGGCCAATGATTTATTACCGGTAAATCCCGCAGGCGATCAAGAAGAACGTTTCACTAAGTTTGGTGAGGCGTATGTCGAGCTAACACCGTTTAAAAATTTCAGCGCTAAAGTGGGTTATCAGCCCATTAAATCTTTATTAAAAAGCAGCTCTGGACAACGTGCAATTCCAGACACCTACCAAGGTATTTCTGCTGCGTATAAATTGGGCGATGTCACACTTTACAGCCAGTGGTACAACAAATGGTCGCGCCGCCACGATAAGGATTCTGAAAAATTCACCACCGATTTAGGCGCAGAGATTGATCATATTTGGATTAACGGCCTGACCTATAAAAAAGACGCGTTAACGGTTGACGCGGAAATTTTAAAATCCGCTAATTTTTTACAAAAAACCGGTTTACGTGCAAGTTACTACTGGCCCCTAGGTGAAGATCAACGTTTTACCGCGAAAGCCGGTGTATTTACTTCTGACGACGATGGTAGTTTATTTGTGGTAGGTGCAGAAGCTGGCGAACTTGATGATGAAGATGCAGCGGCAGTAGGCTCACCAAGTAACAACAATGGCTTTGGTGCCTATGTTCAAGGTATTTGGGATTACCACGACTGGAAGTTTACCACTGCGGTCAGTAAATTTGACGAAACTTGGATTGAAGACAACCACTCCGGCGACCATGGTACTAACCCATTCCCAACGCGTTCAATTATTTTTCCAGACTTTTCAAACAGCAATGAAACCGCTTACCTTGTAGGTGTTGAGTACGACTGGCATAAATGGGTTCCGGGTTTAAGCACTGCATTTAATTATTCTAAAGGCGAAGACATTGAAAACAGTGTTGATAAATCTTTGGGTGAAGGCAGTGAAAATTACCGAGAAATTTTTATTAAATACAATCCCAATTGGTTAAAGGGCTTGGCTTTTCAATGGCGTATTCACGATTACCGCGGCAAAAAGACCGGTAACGTAGATGGTGTAAAAGGCGACGATTTCGACAATCGTATTTTTGTGGATTACACCTACAAGTTTTAATTCTCCTTTTCTATAGATCTTGCAAATCTAATCCTGCTGTCATCTTGACACCCCTATTTCGTACCCTCGAATTAGGGGGATTTTTTAATTCGCCGACGATTCGCTATTAACCAACTGCATTAAATTGGCTTCGGAGCGCGATAATCCACAACGTTCGGCTACCTCTTCTGCACTCACACCCTGTTTTAATAAATGTAAAGCTTCGTTATAAGAACCCGATTGCAAACGTTGCTGAAAACTAAATTCGTCAGAAAAATTCAAATACCGTGCGTCGAACTCCTCATTAAAGAAATTGCGCTGTGGCTTATTATCGGGTTTTGATTTGCTCTCAGGCCTAGGTTCTTGAACTGCCGAAGCAGAGATGTACCGCTCGGGGTTAGGCGAATCATTGTGTGAAAAATTAGGCCTTGCCTCAAGTTGCGCTACTTTCTGCTGTAAGGTCTTACTGTGTTGCTCAAGATGAACGAGCACCTTACCCATAGAAACTTGAGCTTGGTTGATGACCGTTATTTCTCTTTTTACAAAACTGGCGAGTTCTTTATGCTGTTGTGAAACCGTTCGAAGACGCCTAAAAACAACGAACAACAAACTGAAACAGAGAACAGCACCAATGCCCAACACCAGAGAAAGAATAATAAGAAAGGAATTAATCATAGAAGAGCCGCTCTTTACGATTTAACGTATGCTTTTTTCAAAGAATGATTAACACAACAATCATTGAATAAGCTAAGAGCGGCTTAATTGGCATTTGTAATTAATATTACAGCGGCATAAAACCTGAGCGCATAATATTAAACTTCCTCAAGTTCAGCCCACTCTTGATCTGTGAGTAGTTTATTCAATTCTATTAATATTAGAAGCTCATCGTTTTTATGGCAAACGCCTTGGATAAATTTAGCACTTTCTTCATTGCCAACATTAGGGGCAGTTTCAATTTCGGATTGTCGTAGGTAAACAACCTCGGCAACGCTATCGACCAGAATACCAATGACATGCTGATCTGCTTCTATGATGACAATACGGGTGTTATCGGTAATTTCGCCGGGCTCTAAATTAAATCGATTACGGGTATCAATAACCGTCACCACATTGCCCCGTAAATTTATAATTCCAATCACGTATCCAGGCGCGCCCGGTACAGCAGCGATTTCAGAATAACGCAGCACCTCTTGCACCTGCATCACATTAACACCATAGGTTTCACCAGCGAGTCGGAAGGTTACCCATTGCAAAATTGGATCTTCGTTAACTTTCGCTTTTGTGTTGGTATTACTTGCCATGATTTATTTTCCTGATACCTATTAAGGTTCAAACACATTCAAATTTCTGATTCATTGAATATAGTAGATATTTAAATTATCGACCATTAAAGCGGTTAAAAATAGCTAGTGAGTATATAAGGCTCTTATTGACTAACGACTTATCGATTCTTGTTAACGTATATTCCTGTTAACTTATATTTCTACTCATTTATATTGAAATAATTAAATCTATCATTTTGCTATAGAAAACTCTGACTATCTCAGAGCTTCTGGTGACATCAGTACGTATCACCAATTTCACGAACGGTAAGTCATTGAAATGGTGAAGACATTGAAAGTCGCGCTTTCAAGTTCTGTTCTCTGATGAATTCATGAATGAGTTAATCAGAGATTCTTATTGCAATATTAGCCATACATAATTAATGAACGGATTTCCGCTCCGAATCTAAGACCCTTTTACCTAAATTTGGAATATCTATAAGAGTGCACATTTTTTCTTTAATCATACCGGCGAACCAAGGTCGTTGTTCGTGCAACGAACGCCAATTGACCGAGGCCGGATCTAAACGAAAAGGTTGATCCACTTTATCAACGGCAAATCCCCAGGGAATTTGATCAATTGTAATGACAAATCGATATCGAGATTTACAGCTTGAATTATAACGCTCGGGCATTAACAACAATGAGGTATCAATAGTTTTCACCCTACCCGTCTGGGTTTGCATGATTCCCATCATCCAATTTGCTTGACCAAAAATAGGCGTTAAATTGTTACCTATTTTATAAATTTGTCCGAGGGTTACCAAGGGCACTGCCATAGTTACGCCATTGACTTCAAATAAGAAAATATCGAACTTCTTTTGAGCCCATTTAGGCCGCCCATTTTCGGCCCATTCAAAATATTCTCGTATATCTGGTCGTGTCTTGGTCTTAATACCTAATTGATCGGCAATACTGGTTGTTTCTTTAAGATTTACGCCCAATTTGGCAAGCATTATCTCGGCTTGTCGAACCGCCAATGTGGTTTTATCCTGTGTTTTAAGATCAAGCTTTTCTTGAGTTGCTGTTTTTAAAGCAACTTTTTGCTCAACGTTAACATCAACAACAGGTTCTACTTTTGTAGCGACTACTTGTTCTGTTTCTGTCGCAACATTCTGCTGTAGTAACGTTTGCGTTAATGTTGAAGCTTCGGTATTTACTGGCGTTTGCAAAAAAGACTGGGTTAATAACCTTTGTAAATTCTGATTACGTTCGGCGTAATCGATGGGTAATAATTTGGAATCTGTAACCAACAATTGTGATTTTTCTTGGGTATTATTCCTAGACTCAAGCTCAGTAGTGAAATCTTCGTTAGCGTTAGGAACAGTTTGAGAGTCGTAATTTAGCGAAGACGTTGTAAGCTCTTTATTAGGTGTTTCTATTAAATAATTATTGGTATAAGAGTTGTGATCAGATGTGTTGTGAGTATCAGTACCGTGAGCAGCACCAGCGTCCACTAAAGAGGAATTGTTAACACTAGAATGAGGCGATAACTCAACGAAAAAGTCGGAATGCAAGGTTAACTCAGCTTTCTGTTCTGGATCACGACAAACAGTAGTAGTAACAGAGCCAGTAGTAGTAACAGAGCCAGTGGTAGCATCAAAAGATTCTTCACTCTGCGAACGCTCACGATTACGGTAATAAAATTTTAAATCTTTATCTAATTCACCCAAACGCTCTACTAACTGCGCGCAATGCCTAGTACATTCAAAATCAAAATTTTGTAACGATCGTATTTTTCTTTGAAGTCTGTTGACGATTATTTGAGAAAAAAGAGCCGTAAAAAATTGTGAATCATTTTTTTCGAACGATTTATTCTGCGTTGTATTGGCACAAGCATCTAAAGAATTTTTATCTGAGCAACCTTCTTCTAAAGAACCCTGTTTTAAAGGGCTCTGTTTTAAAGGGCTCTGTTTTAAAGAACCATGCTTTAAAGAATTCTGCTCTGAAGAATTTTGGTCTGAAGAGTGCGACTTCTGATGTACTGATAACTCCGGCTTTTCTGACTGTAACTCTCGATCATTATTATTAGCGTCTGAATCACAGTCATGCGTTTCTTGAACCGCTGTTTCGTTGTCTAGCAGTTGAGAAAAATAAGAGTCTAAGGCTTTTTCCGAGCCCTCAAATTCTTGGGGTTCAACCAACGTTTTGCTCCAAATACTCGGTCGAGTCCTGTTGCGAGTCAGGTACTTTTAACAAAAACTTTAATAGCGAGCGATAGGCTGAAACCGCTCGGCCATTTGGATCAAACACGTGTGGTGCTACACCTGCTTTGCTGGCATCACGCAAACGAGTATCCACCGAAATTTTGCCAGCCCAGGCATGATCGGGATATTGGTTTTTAATCAGCCTTAAACTGGTGGTAGAAGCTTGAGTTCGTCGATCAAACATGGTTGGTACAATGGTGTATTCCAACGGCGTTTTACGCGACTTGCTGAGCATACCTAGGGTATGCACCATTCTTTCCAAACCTTTAATGGCTAAATGCTCGGTTTGTACGGGAATAACTAATCGTTCACAGGCGGCCAGTGCGTTAATCATGAGCACACCCAAAATGGGTGGGCTATCAATCAGTATTAAATCGAAGCCTTGTTCGAGAATTTTAACGGTTTTCGAAATAACCAAACCTAAACCGTCTTTACCAATCGCTTGACGCTCAAGGGTTGCGAGAGCCGTTGATGCAGGAATAAAAAATAAATTTTCGAGATTGGTTTTATGTATAAGTTTATTAATCGTATTTTTATCTAGGGTTTTATGGTGCTCAAAGAGGTTATAGGTAGATTCTGTACAGTAATCAGCGTTTAAACCCCAATAACTGGTGAGTGAGCCGTGCGGATCAATGTCCAACATAAGTACTTTTAGCCCAGCTTGTGCAGCTAGCCCACCCAGCGCAATAGTTGTGGTCGTTTTACCGACACCACCCTTTTGATTTGCAACACTCCAAACAAGCATCTCGACCTCGATATTATTAATCTGTTTAGCGTCAAACTATTGCCACCTTAATTTTATTCGGTGCAGTTGCGCAGAATAAAGCAAGTTAAATACCTAACTAAGTGCTGTTCTTTCCTAAAAATTTTATAAAACAAACAAAATCATCGAGCAAAAACGGAACTCACACTCTTTATCGGCAGAAACTCAGCCAAATTAATAACATCATAAAATGCTAATTTAATAACTCTCCGGTTAGCTGAGAGTTATTAAATTATCAAAATATTACTCCTATCGCCAGAAACTCAGAATTTATTATGGGAAACTCTGATTAACCGACGTTTCTCGCGACACAAGTATGTGTCGCCAATTTCAAGAGCGGTAAGTGATTGAAATTGTGCAGAAATTGGAAATCGCATTGTCAATTTCTGTCCTCTGATTAAGTCAGGGATGAGTTTATCAGAGGTTCCTACCGTTCTCGAAAAAGACCTCTAGGACTAAATTTGACTGATTAGCGTTGTGGCGTAATCTCGCTAGATGGCTCTTCATTGGTGATTAGAATATTACCATCGTTCAATTGAATAATATTCAGATCGTTCACGGAGTTAATCTCCTCAGACGACGTGTTAGAACTAGAGTTAGCACGAAATACGTTAGTATTATTTTTGTTAATATCGCTGTTGTTAATATTGCTGTTGTTAATACCTTCGTCAGTTTTGTGCTGAATATCAATGGAGTCGCGAATTGTTTGCAAAGACGTATCTCCCACCGGCTTGGCCAATTCGATTAAGCGATTATTCTTTTCTCTAGCACTTAGATTTTTGTCGGTTAAAATTTGCTGTCTTTGCTGATAATAACGTTTAAATTCTCTGTCACTATTGATAACTTCTTCGATAATCCGCTTCGAGATTCTGATAACAATTCTCGGATTTTCAACGGAAGATTGTTCACTACTAAAATCGACAACAGGACGCTGGAAACTGTGGCCCACGGCGGTTAAACGCTGTTGATCGATTCCTGATTGAACCATAATTTCAATGGCTGAAGCAGCCCGTGCAGAAGACAATTCCCAGTGACTGGGATAGAAATCGGAGTTAATAGCTAAATTATCGGTATGCCCTTCAACAGAGATCGGATTTTTATAAACAGCCAACACTTTGGCTATTTCGTCGAGCAAAGTTTCGGCAGCGTAATTAGGTTCTGCGCTAGAAGGTAAAAAATAGTCGTGTGTTTTAAGGGTTATGTCATACCAAAACTTGCCATTTTGCACACTCACGTTGCCGCTATTTAAATAATCGCGCAAAGCTTTTTTTAAATCGTTGTCTAATTGCGCAAATATCTCCGCCTCAAGTTTTTGCTCAAGAGCATCCCAATAACTTTTGTCGGCGTCATTAGTGAATACATTCGATTTAGAAAGCACCGCTGGATCATCTTGAGCATCGGAGCTAATCGAGGAGTTGTATTCTGAATTAACGGGAGCCGCAGACGTGGATACACTCGGATCACCGACTTGAATAGGATTCAGTGATTTTTCAGGCTGATTGAATATTGCCTGTAAAACCTGATTGAGCTGTTGATATTTATCTTGATTAACCTGAGAAATAGAATACATCACCACAAAGAAGGCAAAGAGTAGCGTAATAAAATCGGCATAGGAAACCAGCCAGCGCTCGTGATTAACACTTAATTCGGTTTTAGCACGCGATTTAATCATGAGACGCCATACAGATTAAGACTATAAAAACCTCTGAGTAACCCATCCTTGATTTAATCAGAGAGCAAAAATTGAATATACGATCTCCAATTTTTTCAAAACATCAATCACCGTCACTCTTAAAACTACAAACACATTCTCGTACCACTAGAAACTCCAGTGTATTTGGAGTTTTCTATACGATTATTTAATATAGCCATTGAGTTTTATTTCAATAAATTTGGGGTTCTCACCTTCAGAAATTGCAATTAAACCGTCGATCATCAATTCTTTAAAGCGCGATTCATGACCTACACACTGCTTTAGCTTATTTGCAATCGGCAATAGTAATAAATTAGCAAAGGCTACACCGTAGATGGTTGCTACGAAAGCAACGGCAATGCCAGGCCCTAATAACTCCGGATCAGCTAAATTTTGCATAACATGAATTAAACCAATCACGGCGCCAATAATACCAATGGTAGGCGAGTAACCACCCATACTTTCATAAAATTGCACCGCTTGCAGATCGAGTTGTTCTTTTTGAATGAGATCGTTTTCGAGCACCTGACGAATCGATTCAGATTGAGCACCATCGGCCAATAGCATTAGACCTTTTTTTGAGAACATGTCTTTTTCGTGATCGGCTATGGTCTCTAATCCTAACAATCCCTCTTTACGTGCAGTGGCTGCCCAATAGACAATTTTTTTTACTTCGTCGTGAAAATAATATTGCGGCGGTTTAAATACCCAGACAAATACCGACAGCGCCCGTTTTAGGCTTTGCCAAGGTGTCTGTAAAATCGCAGCGCCAAGGGTTCCACCAATAACAATTAATGCCGCCGATTCATTGATCAGTGATTTCCAGCTACCGCCTTCTAAAAAGTTACCGCCAATCAGTGCCGTAAAACCGATAATAACGCCGATGAAACTGAGTTTGTCCAAGATAGTTTACCCGTAATTTTTTGATTGCAGGTGACGAGTTAGGCAATCTACCGTTATTAACGGGATCAGCTAATGAGGATTTTTAAGGTAGGACGCGTTAATAATTAAACGCTTTTTGTAATTGCTCTGGAATTTCGTTTAACGATACCACTTTGTCAGTAAGATTGGCGCGAGCCACAGCCATTGGCATTCCATAAATCACACTGCTGCGCTGATCTTGCGACCAAATAACACCACCTTTTTCCTTCACAATCCGACTGCCTTCGCAGCCATCTGACCCCATTCCCGTTAAAATCATTGCCATAAAACTTGAGCCCCAGGTATTTGCAGCTGAGGCTAAGGTAATATCAACTGATGGTTTATAATTTAATCGGTCGTCACCCGGAAATACATTAATTCGGGTTCGATCTCTAGGGTTTATCATCATCTGTTGACCGCCGGGAGCAAGATAGGCTGTACCTGGCCGCAACACCATCCCATCTTCTGCAAGAACTACGCGAATGCGACAGGTACTGTTTAAACGCTCGGCAAAAGCACGCGTAAAATTCTCTGGCATATGCTGAATTAATAATATTGGCAGTGAAAAATTCTCCGGCAAACATTTTAATATTTCCGATAACGCCACCGGGCCACCCGTAGACGCTCCCATTGCAATGAGTTTTATTTTACCGTTAAGTTTTTGCGAGCAATGGGGAAATGTTCTGGGTGGTACGATAACTTCGCAATTACGCTCATAATGGTTTTCTAATGCAACCTTGGTTGCCGACTCGGGACGAGTAGCCGGTATAATATTTCGTCGTCGAGCAATTAATAATAAGCGTTGATGTAATTTGCGTTTTAATTCTTGCGGGTTTTTCGAAATTTCCGAAAAGCTTTTCGGCATAAAATCAACCGCCCCAGCATCGAGAGCATCTAGAGTTAATTTTGCACCTTCGTAGGTTAACGCAGATAGCATTAAAATCGGAGTTGGACGCTGTGCCATAATTTTACGAACGGCCTTTAACCCGTCCATTAATGGCATTTCGTAGTCCATGGTGATAACGTCAGGCTTTTTTTCAAGCGTCAAAGCAAGGGCCTGTTTGCCATTACCCGCGATACCAATAACTTTTAATTGAGGATGCTCGTCAATAATGGCGGCAAGTCTATTTTGAAAAAATAAAGAGTCATCGACAATTAAAACATTAATAGCCATATACCTAGACACCTGATGAGCTCTATCAGCGTAATTGGGATGCACCTTCTCACGACACCGTTATTATTCACACACAATTTCGTAACATTACAACCAATGAGCGAATACAAGACTATGGAATTTCTGATCAACTCACCCATAATTTAATCAGAGGGAAAATATTGAAAATGCCCCTACCAATGTCTTCACAACTTTAGGAACCTCTGATTAACTCATCCCTGATTTAATCAGAGGGCAGAAATTGAAAATGCGATTTCCAATTTCTTCACAATTTCAATCACTTACCGTTCTTGAAATTGGCGACACATCCTTGTGTCGCTGGAAACTCTAGGTTCATCAGAGTTTCCTTTAAATTAGCCATTCTGGAAAATTAAGACACATCTTTACGTCGCAAGAAACTCTGGATTAATCAAAGTCTCTTGAAACTAAGCAGCATTACCAGCGTAGCGTTTCAACATACTTGGAACATCTAAAATTAATGCGATTCTTCCATCACCGGTAATTGTCGCACCGGCCATACCCGGTGTGCCATGCAACATTTTGCCAAGCGGTTTAATTACTACTTCTTCTTGACCAATTAACTGATCAACAACAAAACCGACTCGCTGAGTACCCACCGAAACAATGACAATGTGACCTTCTTTTGGTGGTGTCGCGTAAGCTGCGCTACGAATTAACCAACGTTTTAAGTGAAATAACGGTATCGCTTTTTCGCGAATGGTGACACATTCTTGGCCATCAACAATGTTGGTGCGACTTAAATCCATATGGAAGATTTCATCAACATTAACTAAGGGTAATGCGAATGTTTGATCGTCCAACATAATCATCAGCGTTGGCATAATGGCCAAGGTTAAAGGCACTTTAATATAAAGTTTAGTACCTTCGTCAACGACCGAATCAATTTCTATGGTGCCATTGAGTTGGGTGATTTTGGTTTTCACCACATCCATACCAACACCACGGCCGGATACATCAGATATTTCTTGTTTGGTCGAAAAGCCGGGAGCAAAAATTAACGCAAAAGCCTCTTGATCGGACAAACGTGCTGCCGCGTCTTCATCCAATACACCCTTGGCCACAGCAATGGATTTAAGTTTATTCGGGTCCATACCACCGCCATCATCGGTGATGGCTAATAAAATATGGTCACCCTCTTGCTGGGCAGACAATACAACTCGGCCAACGCGTGGTTTACCTTTTTGCTCGCGCACATCCGGTAATTCAATACCATGATCCACCGAGTTTCGAACCAAATGCACCAAGGGATCAGCCAAAGCTTCTACCAGGTTTTTATCGAGATCGGTTTCTTCACCGACAAGCTCAAGACTAATTTCTTTTCCTAAACTGCGTGCAAGATCGCGCACAACCCGTGGGAAACGCCCAAACACTTTCTTAATGGGCTGCATTCGGGTTTTCATAACCGCGGTTTGTAAATCGGCGGTAACAACATCTAAATTAGAAACGGCTTTTGATAATACCTCATCGCCTTTTTCATCACCCAAGCGAACCAACCGATTGCGCACCAATACCAACTCGCCGACCATATTCATAATATCGTCGAGACGTTGCGTATCAACACGCACCGTGGTTTCGGCAGCCGGCGCAGCCGCTTCTTTGGGTGCGGCCGCCGGTGGCGATGCCGGTTTAGCTGCACTCGCTTTAGCACCACCGGGAACGGCAACAAGCTCAGGTTTTGCAGCGGCGGTGCTGGGTTTTCCGGTACCAGGAACCGCCTTAATAGCGGCACTCTTATCTGGCTCGGAGGCTTTGGTAGTTGCTGGTTTTTTCGGTGCAGCAGGTGCTTTTGCGGCGGTTTTTACGGGTTCTTTTTTCCGCTCTGACTTTTCTGCTTTAACGTCTGATTTCTCAGATACAGTCTCTTTCGATTCTGTTGCTTTTGGTGCAGTTGTATTTTTCGGCGGTGATGAGGCGGCCTCAGTACTAGCGGCCTTGGTATCTGAACCACCAGCGCCTGGTCCTTTACCAGCACCGTGCAATTGATCTAATAACGCCTCAAACTCATCTTCGGTAATGGTATCGTCGTTGGCTTTCGCTTTAGCTTTTGGAGATTCGGATTTTGGTTTTGCAGCTTTGGGCGCAGGCGCTTTTACCTCTTCTGCTTTTACATCTTCGGTTTTTTCTTCTTTTGGATTGGCGTTTTCGACCTTTTCTGCCTCAGCCGCAGGAGCTGCCTTAGCCGATGAATTAGATTTATCTTGACCACCCGGGCCTTTGCCTTGACCGTGAATTTGATCTAAGAGTTTTTCAAATTCGTCTTCGGTAATTAAATCAGAATTTCCACCCGCGGATTTTTTTGACTTGGCCTTTTCGCCGGATTTGTCATCGGCAGGCGCAGCTTCTGATTTTTCTGGTGCAGCTTTTTTAGGTTCGCCAACACTTGGACCTTTACCTTCGCCGTGCAACTGATCAAGAAGCGCTTCAAACTCAACGTCGGTGATTTCGTCAGATTCAGTTTTCTTTGCAACCGGAGAATTCTTAGCAGTGGTAGATTTTACGGCGGGTTTAGCTGCCCCGTCTTCATCTTCGTCGGCGATTGCATCCAACAAGTTAGCTATTGCACTGTCAGAAAAATCGTCACCACTCGCTGAGGGCTGCGAGTCTTGTGCATCGAGTTCTACTTCATCAATATCGGCTTGTGCATTGAACTCGGAGTCTTGAGATTCGTCTTCTGAAATATCTTGTTCTGATACGTCTTCATCTACAACTTCATCTGCAACGACGTCTTCTTCGTAGGCTTCTTCGTCAACGGATTCTTCTTCGACAACTTCTTCATCAACAACTTCTTCACCGGAAGCTTCGAGTAAATCCTCGCAGGCGACTAATCTTTCGAGTGATTCAATTAAAGACTCATCTGCGGGTGATGGTTCAACACGATTTTGAACCTGATCAAATTGTGAATTAACAGCATCCAGTGCTTGCAGCACCACGTCCATCAATTCGGAAGTTACTTCGCGTTTACCATTGCGTAAAATATCGAATAAATTTTCCGTTACATGGCAGCATTCAACCATTGGCGCAATTTGCAGGAAGCCAGCACCGCCTTTGACCGTATGAAAACCACGGAATATCGCGTTTAATAAATCACGATCATCTGGACGTTGCTCAAGCTCTACCAGTTGCTCGGAAAGCGTCTCGAGGATTTCGCCAGCTTCTACTAAGAAGTCTTGCAAAATCTCTTCATCATCGCCGAACCCCATTCACTGCTCCTCTCGCCAAAACGATTTATTCAGTCGTTTTTATTCTTAAAATATCAAATCTATTAAAAGCCTAAACTTGATAATAAATCGTCAACTTCATCTTGACTGGCCATAACATCTGGACGATGTTTTGCCTGAATTTGCGGGCCTTCGCCGTTTGCCGATTTCTTCTCGGCAGCTTCTTTATCTGCTTTTGATCGAAACCCAGCAACATCTTCTACTTGTCCGGCAATACGAACTAGCTGAACCAGTTCGCCTTCAACATCAGAAATAAGACCAATTACTTTTTTCAGAACTTGGCCGGTTAAATCTTGGTAGCCCTGTTCCAAAATAATATCTTGTAAATTTAAACCCAATTGCTCTGCGCCTGTACCAATACGCGCAAGAAATTCGTCCATGCGATAGTACAATTGCCGAAATTCATCTGGGCCCATTTCACGACGCTTAAAGCGTTTCCACTCTTCTCGCAATTGCGCCGACTCAGTAATGATTTCGGCAGCAATAGGCGCTGAAGCTTCAACGCGATCCATCGTTTTATCGGCGGCGTCTTGAGTTAATTTAAGAACGTAGTTAAGCCGGTCTGATGCATCGCTGATATGAGATTTATCCGACAACGTGGAGTCATTATCCGAATTTGCATCAACGTTAAAATTAACAATAGCGTTATGCAAAGCACGAGTTAATTTACCGACACTGTTAAAAATTAAGCTGTCGCGTTGTTGATTTAATTTCGATATCACTTCGCTTGCATCGTGATAATCTTCGTTCTGTAATTTCTCAAGCAACATTTGCGCAGCTTCACGAAGATCTTCGACTGCTCGATTCGGGTCTTTCGAGAATTGATTAGAATCCATAACTAAACCTGTGGAAATGAGTTAACCGACGCGATCAAAAATCTTTTCGATTTTTTCCTTTAGAGCTTGAGCCGTAAACGGTTTTACAACATAACCATTCACACCGCTTTGGGCCGCTTCAATAATTTGTTCCCGCTTTGCTTCGGCGGTCACCATCAACACCGGTAAACTGCTAAGACGTTCATCTGCTCTGACTTGCCTGAGCAACTCAATACCGGTCATTCCCGGCATATTCCAGTCCGTCACCAAAAAATCGAAATCGCCGTTTTTAAGCATCGGCAACGCCGTTTGGCCATCATCAGCTTCTTGCGTATTAGTGAACCCTAAATCACGCAATAGATTTTTAATGATCCGCCGCATAGTAGAAAAATCATCGACTATGAGGATTTTCATATTTTTATCCAATGTAACCTCCATAGGCCCTGGTCGAGGGAAACCGATTCAATACAAAGTCTAGTAGCAGTTTGTGCGGTATCCAGTTTTTTAAGGATAGCGATTACCAATATTCGGGTATTGATCAACCGCGGACATAATCTGTAGGGTTTAATGAAATCAAATACCTAAATCTTGTACAAAAAAAGCGTAATAACACTCAATCTGAATTTTTACTAAATAAATCTCTTTTCAATAAAAACCCGGTTGTTAAAACAAATTAGAATAAAGAAGCTCTGATTAACCTCGGCCTAGTCACCGCACCAGTTGCATTGATAACCGCGACACGATAAGCAATTGAAATGATATAGAAATTACACATTACATTTTCAATTTCGTTCTTCAGTCAAAATTGCGACCGGGTTAATCAGAGATTCCTAGCTATAAATGTCACGCTCGTTCTATAAAACTGTTTCTATAGGATAGTTTCGGCTTTAAACGACTTTTTTTTAGAATAAAGCAAAAAAATTATCTTAATTATTCAAAAGATTGGGAAAGCTACAAAATATTTAATTTGAATGGGATTTTGTTCAAGAAAAAAAGTCACGGTAAATTTGGCAAAAAATTAGAGGGGTCTGTCGTTATTCAGAATTGCCATTGAATAAAAGAGATTCGCAGAGAACCATGAAAGGCACAAACGGGTCACTATCTTTTGTCAGCGATTTAATTTAACCGAATAAATCGTTACTTATTTTTATGAATTCGTAATTATCACTCCGAAATTACCCAATCTTGAAGACGACCACGTAAACGCAGTGCAGCCTGACTGTGAATTTGACTGACTCGCGATTCACTTACGCCTAATATCTGCCCAATTTCTTTAAGATTCAATTCTTCATCGTAATATAGCGCTAAAACCAGCTGTTCGCGCTCAGGCAGCGATTTAATCGCCTCGGCCAAGCATTTACGCAGATTATCTTTTTGCAGGCCTACAAATGGACTGAGATTACCATCGCTGGCACTGTCGTGCTCAATACGGCTGTCGTCTTCGCCTACGGCCTCTTCATAACTGAACAAGCGTGTACTGGTGCTATCTTGCAAAATCGCGTGATATTCTTCTAAGCTCACTTCCAATTCGTCAGCCACTTCTTTATCAGTCGCATCGCGGCCTGTGCGTGCTTCAATTTGCGCAATGGCGTCTTGAACGCGTCTGGCATTACGATGTACAGAACGCGGTGCCCAATCACCTCTGCGCATTTCATCCACAATGGCGCCACGAATGCGAATTCCCGCGTAGGTTTCAAAACTCGCACCCTTACTGGCATCGTATTTTTGCGATGCTTCAATTAAGCCAATCATTCCAGCTTGAATTAAATCTTCAACTTGCACACTCGCCGGCATTCTCATCATCATGTGATGGGCAATACGTTTTACCAAACTCGCATACTGTTCTATGTCGATCGCCGGTTGAAGTTGCGCTTGATCATACATTGCTAATCCGTCCACAGCAGCCATAGTTAAACCTCCACATGTGCAGTATGCAAAAGCCGTTCAACGAAAAACTCCAAGTGCCCTCTTGGGCCACTTGGCAGCGGCCAACTTATGACTTTTTGAGCAATACCTTTAATTGCCTGGGAAGCACGACTGCGTGGCAGAGCGGTCATTAATGGCGTTTGTTTTTGTACGGCTTTACGTACGCTTTCATCAAAAGGAATATGGCCGAGATACTGTAATGTGACATCTAAAAAGCGATCGCATACGGTTTGTAATTTATTAAACAGGTTTTGCCCTTCGTTAACGGTGCGCGTCATATTAGCAACCACCCGAAAACGCGATTGTTGATATTCACTGTTAAGTAGCTTAATTAACGCGTAGGCATCGGTAATGGATGAAGGCTCATCACACACGACAACAATGACTTCGTTGGACGCATTTACAAAGCTGACAACCGTATCTGAAATTCCCGCTGCGGTATCGATAACCAGAATATCCAATTGCTGATCAAGCGTATTAAATGCATTAATTAATGCGGCATGTTGCTGGGCGCTTAATTGCGTCATGTTTTGAACACCGGATGAGGCCGGAACAATTTTTATTCCTCCAGGGCCGGTCAACAAAATATCTTGCAGATCACATACGCCATTTAATACATCCGCTATGTTGTGCTTAGCTCGCAAACCCAACAGCACATCTACATTAGCCAATCCTAAATCAGCATCGAGCAATACCACTCGTCTTTGCATTTCGGCCAAGGCAATGCTCAAATTCACTGAAAGGTTGGTTTTACCCACACCACCCTTTCCACCAGTTACGGCTATGACTTGGACAGGACGAGAGTAGCTCATAGAAACTCCAAATAACTCAATATAATTATTGCTAAATATAAATGAAATCTAATCTATCTACAGGAAACACCGATCAACCTAGGGTCTCCCGGTGGCATAAAAAGATGTACCACCAATACCAACACAAACTATCTACAAATAAATAATGAAGCAGAAAACCCATTAAACTGTGTAAAACAACAAGTAGTATTTTTAAATTTAGCACAGACTTAACTAAGCACACGCTCTTGAGCGCCGATAAACACAGTTAGGCTTGGACTTTTTCGTAATTATTTACGTCTTCAGCAATCCCAAAATTAGCAGAGGCTAATTGAGCGGATTTTTTCGCCGGCGCAATTGCTTCTAATGCTTTGGCGATAAGTTTTTTGTGAACGGGGAACTCAATGTCTTTTGGCACATTTTGTCCATTTGTCAAATAAGCAATGGGTAATTTTGATTCTATGACACAATCTAAACTATCACCCAAACTGCAACACTCATCTAATTTGGTCAGCACCAACGCTTGCGCATCAAGATCGTTAGCAACACTTAATATGTTTTTTTGAAAAGCCTTTTGCGAATTTGTGGTCATGACAAATATTTTGGTAACAAAATCATGGTTTTTAAATTCGTTAAACCAAAGATTATTGTCCAAGTCACGAATATTAATTCCTGGGGAATCAATTAAAATCAAATCGCAATAGGTTAGCGAAAACAATGCTTCGTTCAACTGCCGGCCCGTGGTGACAACATGCAGAGGAATTTGCAATATATGCGATAAACTCCTTAACTGGCTTTGCGAACCCAAACGTTCATTATCGGTAGAAATAATAGCGATACCGTGGCGGCCGTGCTCCAAAATATGTTGGGTTGCGAGTTTAGCGATGGTGGTGGTTTTACCGGCTCCGGTAGGGCCAATAAAAGCATAGCGACCGCCTTGTTTAACAATATCAATAGTACTTAACGGTAAATTTGATTTTAAATATTTTAGCGCTTTAAGCCAAACATCACGGCCCGTTTCACCAGCTTTCATAACAACATGGTTTAACAGCTGGGTAATAAATTCTTCACCAAAACCCATCTTAGAAAAGCGTTTTTCCAAAATCATTTCATAGCTTTTTAACGATCTCCCGTTACTCTGTTTAAGCTGCAACTCCAGAAGCTCACGCATATCATTAAGTTCAGATTGCAAGTTTTTAATATCACCCGAGTTATCAATAACCGTTTCCGTACGAACGGATTCCGGCGATCTGCTTGGCTTAGTTAAACTGTTTTCATTCTGCTGCGATAATTGCTGTATTGCGCGCTGTAGATTCTGATTAGATGGCGAATTCACACCTGCACTTTTTTCGTCTCGATGAATGACCGAATTGTTTAGGGAATTTTGTACCTCAGCAGAACTAGGGTTTTGACGAGATTTAACCGCATCGTGACTATTGTTAATCGTTGCCCGGTTTCTATTAACTGTTTCTTGATTACTGATATTACCTCGCGGATTAGTATTTTCTTGACGGTTAGCGTTTTCTTGGCGATTAGCATTTTCTTGGCGATTAGCATTTTCTTGACGATTAGATTTGGCTTTTTCCAAAAAAGAGACAACATCTGCCATCGACGGCGTACCTTTTGAAAATAATTCGTCGATAATTTCATCGGCTTCACTACGATGTTTTGTGTTGCGTGATAAATTAACAACAGCGGCGGAACTTTTATAGCTAGAACGTTTCTGTACGGGATTAGAAGAATAACGTTGTGCTTGTTGTTTTTTCTGAGCATCTAATTGGCGAGATAAATAGGAGACATTTTCTTCTGCCTTGTTTGCAAGGTTATCTGCGCCGGTCATTTTTCGCCCTGACTCAGGTTTTTTACCGGAGGTTACATAACCTTCTGATTCGGTTAAAAAGGTAAATTCTCCAGTATCGGCTAAACCTTCGTATTTAGAAAAAACACTCTGATGGGACCCAGCGTTGTCCTTAACGTCTAACCATTGCGTGCAATCATCAGCGGTCGCAAGTATTTCAACATATTTGCCTTGTTTAGTGTTCGATAAAATAACAGCATCTTCACCCAGTTCAGCGCGCACCATTTCAAGCGCCCTTCGCATATCAGCCGCTTTAAACCGTTTAACTTGCATAGATACCGCCTATTTATAGTGAAAACATCGAACAATTGCTAAAAATCTAGCGTCTATGTTAATGCTGTGAATTACCGTTATTGCCAGATATTCCGATTATGGTTCCCGAAACCGTTATGGATTTATTTTCTGGAATTTCTGCATAGGCTAAAACTGTTGCATCTACCGCTAAAGATCGACAGAGTTTTAAAAGTAAACTTCTGAGAACACCTGCCACGAGAATAATTGCCGGTTTATTGGCAATTTCCTGCCGTTGTAGATTCTCGCGAATTGATCTCTGCATTGCTTCTATTAACGCTGGCTCGATAAAACCTGTTTCATCAGCGCCAGTTTTTTGTGCCTGTTGATTAGCTTTGAGCAAAAGCTGTTCCAGCTCCGGTTGAAGGGTAATTACCGGCAATGCTTCATCACTTTTAACCAGTGCATAAATAATTTGACGACACAAGGCTACACGTGCAGCCGAGGTTAATTGTTCACTGTCGGTAGTTTTTTCACTGGCGGCCAACAAGGCTTCGCAGATGGAACGAAAATCTTTTATGGCAACGCCTTCTCGCAATAAATTTTGACACACCTTTAAAACGGCATTTAGCGAGAGTTTATCGGGTACCAATTCTGATACGAGTTTGGGCGATGTTTTGGCGAGTTGGTCTAGCAGTTTTTGAACGTCTTCGTGACCAATTAATTCATGGGTGTGTTTCAGTAAAATCTGATTTAAATGCGTTGCGACAACAGTACTAGCGTCAACAACGGTGTAACCTAAGGTCTGAGCTTCGTCTTTTTTGGACAGATCAATCCATACTGCTGGCAAACCAAAAGCCGGATCTTTGGTGGCAATACCATCAATTTCACCAATGGTTTGACCGGGATTAATAGCCAGGTCACGATCTGAAAAAATTTCGGCCTCACCCAAACAAACACCCATTAACAAGATCCGGTAACTGCTCGGCGAGAGATCGAGATTATCTTTGATATGAACACTTGGAATTAAAAAGCCTTTTTCCTGAGACAGTTTTTTTCGAATGCCTTTTATGCGTTTTAAAAGCTCTCCACCCTGAGGTTTATTCACCAGGGGAATTAAACGATAACCGACTTCTAAACCAATTAAATCCACCGGCTGCACATCGTCCCAACTCAACTCTGTATTTTCTGGTCGAGCGTCAATTATTTCGCCGCCTTCTTGATTGGGAAGTGAAGGACGATTACCGGCTGCACCCGAAGAAGGATTATAACTACCGTCGGCAACTTCAAGTGTCTGCTTGTCTTTTTTATAAATAAAATACGCTAACACGCCACAAACAATAGCAAGCCCAATAAATGGCACATGAGGCATACCGGGAATAACACCCATTAAAAATAATACACCTGCTGAAACGGCCAAGGCTTTGGGAGAGTCAAACATCTGACTCAATACCTGTGAGCGTACATCCTCTGAACTGTTAACACGCGTAACCATAATGGCGGCGGCGGTTGATAACAATAACGACGGAATTTGAGCAACTAAACCATCACCTATGGTTAATAAAATGTATTTTTCCAGCGCGTCGGTGAAGGTTAAACCGTGTTGGGCCATACCTATGCCCAGGCCACCAATAATATTTATAAGCAGAATTAAAATACCGGCCACGGCGTCACCACGCACAAACTTACTAGCACCGTCCATGGCACCGTAAAAGTCTGCCTCGTTGGAAACTTCTTCGCGTCGAGTTTTTGCTTCTTCTTGATCGATTAAACCGGCGTTTAAGTCGGCGTCGATTGCCATTTGTTTACCAGGCATTGCATCTAAGGTAAAGCGTGCGCTGACCTCTGAAATTCGGCCAGCACCTTTGGTTACCACCACAAAGTTAATAATCATTAAAATAATGAAAACAACCAAACCAACCGCGTAATTACCACCAATAACCACTTCACCGAATGCCTGAATCACTTTACCGGCCGCATCGCCGCCCTCGTGACCATTGAGTAAAACAACACGGGTTGAGGCGACGTTTAACCCAAGCCTTAATAAAGTTGCTATTAATAATATGGTTGGAAAAACCGCGAACTCTAGTGGACGTAAGCTGTAAACGCTGACCAAAAGAACCACAATCGACAAGGCAATATTAAACGAGAAGAAGACATCCAATAAAAATGATGGCAATGGCAAAGTCATCATGCCAAGCATCATTAACAGTAAAATAGGTACGCCTAAATTACCGTTAATTATTGAACGGCCGTTAACATAAGCTCGATTAATAGAACTTCTGGTAATTTTCGGACGATTAACGCTTAAAAAACTGGGTAGCTGCATAGATTCTGACAATCAAAATATTGACGTTTTTAAAATAACAACAGCAATGCGCAATTAAAATACCAAGTCCAAAATTGTGATGACAATATTAACGCAGTTATTTTGAACAACAGGTCAGGTAGACAAGAGGTGTAACCTTTAAAAAAGGCAGAACGTAAACGCGATTTAGTCCGCGATTTTTAGTGGTATAAAAAGGCATTAGTATGGTGATGGTAAAAGGTTATTTATCGAACGTGTATTCTTTGGGTATGGGACATTTTTTCGGAGCTTTGGGCCGCTTGGCCTTACCGCGGCGATACTGCCGCAATTGAAAAATATACGCTAATACCTGTGCGACAGCCAAATACAAACCCGCGGGTATTTCTTTATCGACTTCTGTGGTGTAAAAAATAGCGCGCGTTAATGCTGGAGCTTGTAAAATTTCAACCGAATGAGCGTTGGCTATTTCTCTGATTTTAAGCGCAATGAAATCTCCACCTTTAGCAACGACTAGCGGTGTTTTCATGGTGGCAGGATCGTACTTAAGCGCCACCGAAAAATGCGTTGGATTGGTAAGTATGACATCCGCAGTAGGAACCTCTTGCATCATTCTATTATTCGCCAGATCTCTTTGCAGACGCCGAATTCTGCCTTTAACTTCAGGGCGACCTTCAGAATCTTTCATTTCGTCTCTAACTTCTTGCATCGACATTTTTAGGTTTTTATTGTTTTCCCATAATTGAAATGGAATATCGATGGCTGCGATGATAAGTGTCGAGCAAGATAACAACAGGGCCGAAATAATTAAAATAAAAATAGAATCGTGAATCGCAACATTGAAGGGTAGATCAGACAAGTGAACAATATCATTGCGGCGTTGATATAACACGATGATTGCAATTGCGACCACCAAACCCACTTTGCCCAAGGATTTTACCAATTCTACCAATGCTTTTACGGAGAACATGCGTTTTAAGCCAGACAGCGGGTTCATTCGGCTGCCTTTAGGCATTAACGATTTAGAGCTAAACAACCATCCACCCAAACCCAGAGGAGCAGCAAATGCGATAATTAACAGAATAATAAAAATGGGAATTAATGAAAACAAACCTTCTTTTACTGCCGAAGAAAGCGCAACAAACATATAATTAGTGTCAAAACTGCTTTCGCGCCCAAAGGTAAAACCACGAATAAAAATGCCGTTAATCCGCACACTAAGATAACTGCCAAAGAAATATAAGGCCGCGGTAGCACCAATTAAAATGGCGCTGGTAGCTAATTCTTTGGATCTGGGAACCTGACCTTCATCGCGAGCTTTTTCTAGGCGTTTTGCGGTTGGTTCCTGCGACTTTTCTTGACTATCGTCTTCTGCCACGATAACTCACCCTAACAGATTTTCGGCGAATAGAATCAGCTCGGTTAACGACTGCTGAAACTGTGGTAAAAAATTACTTAAACCAAACCAAATGATAAACAGACCAAATACCAAGGTAATTGGAAAACCTACGGCAAAAATGTTCATCTGTGGCGCCGCACGTGACATTACACCAAAAGCAATATTAACCAATAAAATCGCCGTGGTAACCGGCAAAGCTAACACCATAGCGCCTGCAAACATCCAACTTCCCAGACCAACAACCTCTTTGAAATAACCAGCATTTAACTGAAAACTGGTAAACGACCAAAACATAAAACTTTTACTGATTAATTCTAACAATACCAAGTGACCGTTCACCGCTAAAAACAATAATGTCGCCAAGGTTAGATAATATTGCGACAAAACTGTAACTACCACGCCGTTGGCCGGATCATTCAGTGAGGCAAAACCCAAACCCATGTTCATAGCAATTATTTGCCCGGCTACTACAAACATTTGAATAAATAGCTGGAAGATAAATCCCAATAAAAATCCAATAATGGCTTGTTCTATAGCAACTAAAAATCCCTGCACAGAAAGCAGTTCTACGTCGGGTATATTATTAACTAGCGGGCTTACGACAAGCGTTATAGGTATGGCAAGTGCTATACGTGCTCGGGCTGGAAGGGTGCGGGCTCCAAATATAGGAACAGCCAATAAGAAAGCGGATATGCGAATCATTACCCAAAGATATTGGGCTAACCAAGCAGATATCTGTTGGTCACTTAAGCTAAACATTGTACTTTTGGGTGATGAACAACCTATTAATGCGCATGTATCGTTAACCAATTAAATTAGGTACATCGGTAATTAACCGTACAAATAAATCCATTATTTTTGTTAATAACCAAGCACCGGCAAACATAATGGTTAATAGCGTTACCACCAATCTAGGTAAAAAACTTAATGTTTGTTCGTTAATTTGCGTTGCCGCTTGAAAAACACTAACGATCAACCCAACAATCAAACTCGGGCCAACAATTACCGTAATCATTAACACAGTTAGTAAAAAAGCATTTGCGAATAAATCCATAACAACTTCAGGAGTCATAATCACCTCATTGAGTATCTAGAAACGTGGTCAAAGACCAAAACTGGCCGCCAAACTACCAATAATTAATGCCCAACCATCAACTAATACAAACAGCATAATTTTAAAGGGCAACGAAATAATCAATGGTGACAACATCATCATACCCATGGCCATTAATACAGAGGCGACCACCAAATCAATAACCAAGAATGGTATAAATATAATAAAGCCAATTTGAAACGCTGTTTTTAACTCACTGGTTACAAAAGCAGGAACCAACACAGTGAAAGGAATCTCTTCCGGTGAAGCAACCGATTCGTAGCCGCCAATATCTAAAAATAATTTGATGTCCGACTCCCTAGTTTGAGACATCATAAATTTATGCATGGGCTCCGCAATGTTCGTTACCGCTTGACGAGAACCGATTTCTTCGTTGATGTAAGGTTGAATGGCATTGATATGAATTTCTTCAAACACCGGAGACATGATAAAAAATGTCATAAATAGTGATAAACCAATCAATATTTGATTCGACGGTGATTGTTGTAAACCCAGTGCTTGTCTTAAAATTGCAAAAACAATAATGATGCGCGTAAATGAGGTCATCATCATTAAGATTGCAGGGATAAAGGTAAATGCGGTCATTATTGCTAAAATTTGCAATGTGACCGTATATTCTTGGCTTCCGTCAGGTTGAGTGGTAACGGTTAAAGCAGGTAAACCCGGTATGCCGTTAATTGGAATAAGATTTTCTTTTTCTGTTGATGAATTTGATGCTTCTCTTGAGCTATCGCTGGTTTCTGGGTTGGCCGCAGGCTCGGCCTGAGCGTACGCGGATTCAATGTTTAATAATGATATCGTGCAAACGAATATCATTAAAATAAAACATCGACCTAGCCCCCCAATTATTAAATTCATCATTAATTGCAGCTCTAATCTTTATTAGAATCTTTATTTTTATTGAGCTCAAAGGCATAGATATTATTAAAGCTAAACGACTGGGTATCTGTGGGCTCAACGGTGGGTTTAAGAACTGTTTTTGTCTCTTTCTCGCTCATAGGGCCCTTAACCAACGGCGACTTATTTTTTGCAACCCATGACATGGCGCACCGGAGAATATTTTTTGCACTGAACAAATCGTCGTCGGGTTTATTTTGGGTCGCGGTGTTCGACAAATTAGGAACGATTATTTTTTTTATGTTACCCGAATCTAAAGATTCTTCTCTAGCAAGTTTATTCAGTTCGAAAACATGCAAGGTATTGATACTGTGTGGAGTAATGCCGAGCAGCAGTTGTTTGTTGTCGACTTCCACAACGGCTATACGCTCTTTAATTCCAACAGACAAATGGCTGAGTAGCTTTATTGATTCATTATGTTTTGAAATACCCGCTAAATTGTATTTTTTGGCGAACTTAGCCAGTAAAAAAATAAGCACTACAACCAATAACAACCCCATAAGAACCTGAGCCACCCATGTTTTTGTGGGTATTGCTGAGATTGGCTGGCTAGATATTTTAGGTATACTATTACCGACTGCGACAATTTCTTGAGATTCTTTTGATACGGTTTGAATGTCGGCATGAGCGTCGATCACAGGCTGCACAAACAAAAACAACAATATCAAGACCGATTTTAAGGTTACCATTTTAACAAAAAAATCTGTAAAGCGGTTTTTTTCAAAATAATGTTTTAACAAAATAGCGACATTCATGATGAATACCTTTGTTATTTTAAGCGTTTAATTCTTTCAGACGCGCTAATGACATCTGTCATACGAATACCGAATTTTTCGTTCACAACCACCACTTCGCCGTGCGCAATTAAGGTACCATTAACCAATACATCCAACGGCTCACCGGCTAGGCGATCGAGCTCAATGACAGACCCCTGATTGAGTTGCAGTAGATTTCGGATGCTGATTGAAGTACTGCCAACTTGCATAGAAATGGTTACCGGAATATCGAGAATGACGTCTAGGTCTGGATTTTTTAAAGCCGGATTTGGTGGTGGCTGAAATTCATCGAGAGCCATTTTTTCGGCGTCGGTGTCGCCCTCACCTTGGCCGTCAACAATTTCTTGCTCGGCCATGGCAGCGGCCCATTCATCTGCCATTGCGTCCTGATCGAGACCATCTTCGTTTTCGTTGTTGTCTTCATCAGCCATGTTGATTTACCTCAGTTTCTTTTGGGTCTTTTCCTGCGAATAATCCTGGATGATTTAATTTCGATTTCTCTTGTATTATGGATCGATCAATAAAGCCGAGAATTTGCAAAGCCATGTTGCCGTCACATTGACCCAGTTTTGATCGAAACATAGGAACTCTGTTGGCGGTAACAACATGATGAGGCGGCATTTCTATGGGAATAACATCGCCAACTTTGAGTTTGACAATATCTCCTAGTCGTATTTTGGCGTTGGCAATTTCGCACTCCAGTTGCACATCCGCTTCTAAAACATCTTCTCGCAATGCAACTATCCAACGATCGTCTCGTTCATCACTATCGCTTTGCAAGCCTGCATCGAGCATTTCGCGTATGGGTTCGATTGTGGAGTAAGGAATGGTAATTTGCAGTTCTCCACCACCGCCGTCTAATTCCACGTGAAAGGTACTGACAACCACGACCTCACTGGGGCTAACAATATTGGCCATTGAAGGGTTAACCTCGGAATTTATAAATTCAAATTCCAACGGCATAACCGCTTTCCAAGCTTCGGTGAGATCGGTAAAGGCTTGTTGCAATACCATTTGTACAACACGTAATTCGGTGGGCGTAAATTCACGGCCTTCGATTTTTGCGTGCCGACCATCGCCACCAAAAAAATTGTCCACTAATTTAAAAACCAGTTTTGCATCTAAAATAATCAGCGCTGTACCTCTTAAAGGCCGAAATTTCACCATATTTAAACTGGTTGGCACATACAACGTGTGTACGTATTCGCCGAATTTTATAATCTGTACGCCACCGACTGAGACATCGGCTGTGCGGCGCAATAAATTAAACATGCTAATTCGGGTATAGCGCGCAAATCGTTCGTTAATCATTTCGAGCGTTGGCATTCGCCCGCGAACGATTCGATCTTGGCTGGTTAGGTCATAACCTCTAGCTTTACCGGGTTCGTTGTCGTTTTCGACCTCGATATCGCCATCGTCGACACCGTGTAATAAAGCATCGATTTCGTCTTGTGATAGTAAGTCTTGCAAGGTTTACAGACCTCAGTTATTGCATGACAAAATTAGTAAATAGTATTTGTTCCACTCCCGGCTCGCCGATCTCTTCATTCATGATCGTTTGAACAACCGTAAGAGCTGTTTGTCGCATTAACTCTTTGCCTTCTGGGGTTTGAATTTCTTCGTATTCCATGCCCGAGAACGCCAAGATTAGGTCGTTTCTTACCCGCGAGCTGTGTAATTCAATTTCGGTTACCACTGTGTCTGACCGTGTCATTAATGTAATATCAATTTGTGCGTAACGCTGGCGACCACGAACGTTATAGGTCATTAATAATGATGGATTTAATGGAAAATATACTGCTGGCATTTTCGTTTCCTCCATGGATTTTTCTTCCATGGCGGCATCATCAGCCTCTTCAACAGCCGGAGGATCTTCCTTGAATATAGTCAATACTGCGACGGTTCCGCCAACAGAAACCGAAATTAAAATTAAAGCGCCAACAATTAATAGAATGAGTTTCTTTTTTCCACCGCCGCTGGATTCTTCTGCTGCCTGTTCTTCGTCAGCCATGTCAAGATCTCGTCATTTTTTTGTAGTTAATGCTGTAGATTTAAAATCAGCAAAGGCTATGCCTGAATAACACGATGCTGAATAATCGCGCCTTCACTGGTGTAGCACAGGTTTGAGGATTTTCAAGAATTGTTAAATAGAAACGTCTGATGAATTCGTTCGTGAATAATGCAGAAAAAGTAAAAAAAGAAAAAAACAATTAAAAGCGCGATTTGAAATTTTTCGCACGCTCAAACGCTTACCCTACTCAGAACAGACGACACATTCTTGTGCCGCCGAGCGTTTTAAATGAATTTAGGTTTTGAATACAGTATTTTTAATGGCGGTTAGAGCAAAATATGTTTAGCCAACAACACCAAAATCGCAAGAAAAACTATCGGAACCTCTGATTAACTCATCCCTGATTTAATCAGAGGGCAGAAATTGAAAATGCGATTTCCAATTTCTTCACAATTTCAATCACTTACAGTTCTTGAAATTGGCGACACATCCTTGTGTCGCTGGAAACCCTAGGTTAATCAGAGTTTCCTATCTATTTACAGAGCCAATAGTTAATGGCTTAAAAAGATATCGTTCTATTAAGCAGTCGTAAGAAAGCCCTGATTAATTCTTCCATAATTTAATCAGAGCTATTCAAAAGTGATTAAAACGCAAATTAAGCGTAGCTATCTACCAAACGGGTATGAGTATTCACAGGTGTTACGTGGGTGACTTCCGTATTTTCTTCAATACCGCCAGAATTCACTAGATTGTCATTTTCTGCCCGGTTATTACTCTCTTGACGTTGCTCCTGATTAGACTGACCAGAAATATTAACATCCACTAAGTTTAAACCTTCCTGGGAAAAAAGTTCTCTCAAGCGGTTAGCCGTTTGATCCAATGCATCGCGTACTTGCGAAGAGTGACTGTTAAAACTGACTTGAGCTTGATCGTTATGTACAACAATTCTAGCTTGTAATGGGCCTAGCTCCGGTGGATCCAGTTGAATTTCGGCCTCTGATAATCCTTGGCTCGCCAACCATAAAACTTTTTCGGCAACATCCGCTCCCCAAGCGGGAGAAGTTATGCCATGCCCAACAAATAAACTGGTTGTCGTGGGTGTTGATCTAAGCGCATCTGACGGATTTAATACACCACTGATCTGACCGTTAATATATTGGCTTACTTTATTGTCAATTGGATTAAGCGTATCGATTTCTGTAGAGTTATTCAAACCCGCAATATTAAGCAGACTATCAAATTTTGCAGAAAACTTGCTGTTTTGCGCATTATTATCCAATACCTCTGCATTTAAATCTGAATCTAGCGCTAGGCCGTTTAATTCATAGTCACCTTGACTTACGTTCAACAACGCAGATTTATTCAAACCATTTGAGGCATTTAGACTATTTTTAGATATCAAGCTTTCTGATTGCAATAAGTTTGAATATGCCGACAATCCACCAAACCCAGACTGCTCAAGCAATTCCGCACCGGTTGTTAATTGGCCTAAACCGCCTGTGCTTGATGTCGCTATTAATAATGGCGATTGGCCCTCAAGTTCACCATCTAGGTGTAAATCTGAAATAAACGCTTCTACCAGTGGCGATTGCGACGTTGCCAAAGTTGACGATGTTGGCTCCAATGAATTCTCCTCGCTTAGCTCAGAGCTAGCATCGCTCGTGTTTTGAAAGCCGTCTGCGCGCGAATTATTTTCGGTATTTTCAGACGTTGCCGTATCTTGATCAGCACTGTTGTTTTTGCTGGAAATTCTTTCGTCGGTGGAATCCTTATTGTTAGAGGATAATTTTTTGGTTTCGTTATTTCGATTTGTTTCGTCAAAAACCTGCTCAAACGATTTATCGTCATTTGAACGGAGCTCTGATCGAGAATTACTATTGGCAGATACCTCAAATTTATCGGATTTAACGACCAGAGCATTGATTCCAGATGTCATACGGCCACCTATGTTAAGAGAGGCAATTGTTTGCCCCTAAATTTAATACGCAAGTGATAAGTAAATTCATGGAGGACACTAAGCAAATGAGGAGCCAAACTCATACTCAGTGATTAAAAATGATCAGCCAGCGAAAATTTATGCGTTTTGTTAATTGCAGATAGATAACTATTATGGCAAGAAGCCTATTTATTTATGGCAAGAAGCCTATTTATTGGGACGCATACAACAAGCCGATGTAATCAGTAGAGGAAACTCTGATTAACCCAGAGTTTCCGGTGACACAAGGATGTGTCGCCAATTTCAAGAACGGTAAGTGATTGAAATTGTGAAGAAATTGGAAATCGCATTTTCAATTTCTGTACTCTGATTAAATCATGGATGAGTTAATCAGAGATTCCTAGGATTACAGAGATCTTTGAATTTAGAAAAAATCAGAGTGAGTTCCGCGAAATCTAAAGTTTTCAGCGAAACAGAGATGTGATCAATTTCAACCACTGTGAGTGTTTAAAATTGAAAAGGAATCAGAAACTGCATTTTTAATTGCAATGGTCTGATTAAAACATGACAAGATTAATCAGAGCTCCCTAAATATATTGGGAGATTATTCAACATTAAATGGGATTGTTTGCAAGCAAGAGATCTATTTCTTTAAGCAGTGGTTCTTTCAATTCTAATAACGCACTCAAATAAAACGTTACCCTATCTTCTAACTGACGCAACGAATGTGCATCGGCATCGCCAGATTCAAGACGACGTACACACAGTTCTTCAATATGCTGGCATATATCAATAAGGCGCATAACACCAACATTGCCGCTACTACCTTTTAAGCTGTGCACGGTTTTTTTCAATAATAAAGTTTCGCCAGCTGCTTTTGATGATTCGATAGTTTGGAATTTATCAAGAACATCGTCACGATAGGTTTGTAAAAGTGCCGGAAAATCTTCCTCCATAATTTCGCGAAGACTGGCTAGTGTATATTGATCAAAAAATTGCAAAGCATTCATAGCAAATGTTATAACCCAAAGCTCATGACTTTTTACCCACCAGCGCCTGAAGCGCAGTTTTTATATAAGGGTAATCAAATTTAAAGCCCTGTTGTTGTAATCGGGCTGGTAAAATGTTCTGACTGTCAAATAATAGCTGATGAGCTTCACCAAGGGTAAATTTCATTACAATTTTAGGAACTCGTAAAAACCCGGGACGCTTTAGGGTAACCGCCAGAGATTGTGAAAACTCTGAATTTGTCACCGGATTTGGAGCAACCATATTGAATGGACCTTCGCTCTGACTCGAATTGAGCAAGAAGTCTATCGCTTTAATCATGTCGGATACATGAATCCAAGACATGTATTGTTGACCATCGCCAAGAGGCCCGCCCAAACCTAACTTAAATGCCGGTAGCATTTGTTGTAAGGCGCCGCCGTCGCGACCCAGCACAATACCGGTACGTAATAAAATCAAACGTGTATCGGTAATGGTACGAGCGATTTTTTCCCAATCAAGGCACAACTGTTGCGCAAAATCGTCTTCGCGAATACTCAACTCGTTGCTTTCGTCTATTTTACCAACGCCGGTATCGCCGTATATGCCGATTGCCGACCCAGACAGAAAAACCTTAGGTTTATTCGTAGTAACGGTAAATAAAGTACAAAGTTGTTGTGTGGTATTTAACCGACTGGTACGAATTTTTTGCTTGTACTCTTCAGTCCAGCGTTTGCCAACAATAGGCGCTCCGGCTAGGTTTATTACCGCATCAAAATTATTTAGGTCAGTTAACTTGCTAAGATCGGTAATGGTTTGAACATTGTCAGGCAAATGTTTAGGTGGACGATTATGGATAAGTACTGTGTATTGGTATTGAGTGTATTGCTGTATAAAATGTCGGCCAATAAAGCCGGTGCCACCAGTGATTAATATATTCATACTGTCAGTTATCTACCACTCATTATAATTGTGCCGAGAATATCAAACTCTTCATTTATATCTTATTAAAATAGGCATTAACAGTTAAAAAATTGAGAACTTCGTAAAAAAATATGCGCAACAGGAAGATATACGTAAAAAAACGACATTTAGTTTGATGGTTTTGGGAATTAAAAATGGTTCACGCGTGAGATAATAGAAAACGCTCGGTTAATCGGAATTTTCTATAGGAAACTCTGAATAACCGAGAGTTTCTTGCAACACAAGCAAGGATGCGTCGCCAATTTAAAGAACGATAAGTGATTGAAATTGTAAATAGATTGGAAAGAATTTGGAAATCGTACGTTCACTTTCTTTCCTCTAATTAAATTATGGATGCGTTAATCGGAGGTTCTTATAGGAAACTCTGATTAACCTAGAGTTTCTCGCGACACAAGGATGTGTCG